>DAOVRB010000034.1 GCA_030628325.1 Methanomicrobiaceae archaeon
GAGGAGGGTGTACCGGGATAACCGCCTGCAAAATCAATATTCGCCTCAAGGCAGGCACGGGCAATCACCTCATTTCCAAGCATATATTGTGTAACCATAGCAATCTGAGAGAGTTATATGTCATAGGATTACTTTTAATATTTCTTATGACCGGCCAGGATCTCCGATATTACTGATCATTACCACGATGCCCTGACATCAGGCAGATATCCTGCCACATTACTGAAACAGAGACACTGCCAGTGCAAATACACAATCTATAAAACCTCACACGGACACGTTAATAAGGCAGCAATCATTGATGGGGCCCGTAGCATAGTCGGTGGTGCACCCGGCTGATAACCGGGAGGTCGTGCGTTCGAGTCGCACCGGGCCCACTACACTTTTGTAAATTATATATCATTTGTAAACAACTTTTATTTATGGAAAATAATCAGAAGGCACTCATAATCGGGGGTGGCCTGATTACTATTGCCCTTATTTTTGCAAACATGATCTACATCGCAGGAGTTGCGGCAATCATTGTCGCCACCCTGTACATGGGCATGGTAATGATGAACACCAGTTCTAAATTCGTATACCACCCCGAAGTCAAAGGGTACCTCAAAGACGATGCAAAGGGAGTTATTCTCAAAAATACAGGCAAAACAGAAGTTAAAAACATACATGTCGCCCTTGTGCCACTCAACATTGAATTTGATGTACAGAGACTCAAACCAGAAGAAAAATACGAATATGAACAGGATTCAATGATAGAAGAAGCCAAAATAGTAATCACTTATGAAAATGAGGCAGGAGAATCATTTTCGTGGGACAATGTACTCTCTGCTCTCGGTAGCACAGATGATGGCGACCTTTTAAAACCGGTATTTCCAATGTTTTCCTGGAAAGACTGATACCCTCATTTTAAAACGTGTATTAAGTGAAATTAAGAGAACGTCAGGCGATCTTTTATGAAAACGTGCATGACGCGTAAGCGTTAAGGCGCAGTTTTGATAACAAATCACGAAGTGGTTTACATAGCAAATTATAAAAACAGCTAAAGTTTTTTATCTCATGCCTGTTTAAAGAGATACCTGTAGAATATTTCATATTCAGGATGATATTATGCCACCGGATCTATTTCCAAAATTCATAGGATTTGCATATGCATTTATTGTAGTATTTATTCTCGCATACCTCTGGAATAAAAAGTATATCTCAAGAAAACAGACAATTCCAATATTAATCCTCTCAACAGCACTTGGATTTCTAATATTTGCACCCATGACACCACATAATTTCCAGAGTCTTATTTTAAAGGATATGACAGGACTTGGCGGTCCCCTGCTTATCGCAACCGTTGGAATGTCAGCAATGCTTGTGATTTCTCTGATATTCGGAAGGATATTCTGCGGTCATATCTGCCCTGTCGGAACCATACAGGAACTTGCATCCCTGATTCCTGTACCTAAATTCGGACGAAAACTTAAAAGGGAAACAATAACATTTCGGGCAATAGTCTTTGTGATTATAATAGCAGCGGCATATTTTTACTCCTACGCAGTCGTGGATCTCTTCGGAATATATGAATTCTTCCACCTTACAGCAGGTATTCTGTTCATCGTATTCCTTCTGATAATTATCGCATCCGCATTTTTTTACAGACCATTCTGTCGCCTTATCTGTCCGTACGGCACATTGCTTGCTATTCTTTCTGCATACAGCGTACTGGGAATCCGGAGAGGCAGCCAGTGTATAGATTGTGGAAAATGCGAAAAAGTCTGCCCTGTTGATGAAGCCAAAAGAGGAGATCTGGGAGCAGAATGCTACATGTGCGGGAGATGCCTTGAGGTCTGCCCAAAACCAGGTGCTATCTGGTACGGCCGTCCGGAAAAGAAAGATGAAAAATGAATCGTGAACAAAAGAACTGAGTATCATATCTATAGTTCAGACGTTGCACCCTGACAAAAATTGCAAAATGGATTGCAAAACCTATTAAAAAAAGACGGAAATTATTTTTTCTCTTCAAAGACAAATGAAAGTGTCATTTCCAGTGCATTGACCAGTTCAGTTTCACCCTGCAGATACTCGCGCAATGCCCGATACAACATGAACATAATATCATATCCATATAAGTCAAGGACTTCCTCAGGAGTTAATTCCTGCTTATAAGAATCGATAATAAAGTCACTTGTACTATACATCAGTTCATAGAACTTCCCTTCTTCAGAAAGAACGCAGTACTGGCTTGTAACCTTCTTATTCATATCATCAGGACGGTATTCCATCGGGTCTACCTTCCCGAGAATTATCATCTTCTTATCATGGAAAACGGTATCATACATCTCACCCTTGCCATCCTGCTTCCCGCGGACCAGCATTTCCATGCCAATCTTAGGGATAAAAGGCGAGACCTTCCCGGCCATCCCCGCAAGCAGAGCTGCCTGGTTTTCTGTCACATCCTTCGACAGCTTCCCTTCCTTCTCATTTAAATCCTTTATTTTCTCAACAATCGCAGAGAAACCCTCTTCAATAACATCCATCTTTTGTTCACCCCGGTTTCCTACACTATTATTTAACAGGTGATTTATAAGTATGGCGTAAAATCACACACTCTTTTAGCTCCGTGGCAGTCCACCTATCATGAAAACGGTGCCTGAAGCCTATACTTCATGCACGTTTTTATACACATGAAGTATCATATCAGAGATTGTAAGATACAAAATCAAAATACGTCTGGATTGTTAAAACATATCTGGAAATATTACCAGACAGAATTATACCAGATTCTGCTGCAACACTATCGCATAAACTACCCACATGAAGAAAGAGACTTCCCGCTTCTCCACATCCAACCCCATAAAATAAATATTAATTCAGATATGATGTAAACTACCAACCAAAAAATTCCAGCTATAAATCTGAGGACAGAAAATATGAAAATAAAATCAACACCATCCGCAATTACAATCACTGCAATCATTGCAGTCATTGGATTATGCGTACTCACTTCAGCCTGCATCTCAGACACAGGAGGAACAGCAGACTCAGCAAACGCAAACACAACAGGTACACACCAGACAGACCAACTCGTAGTTGCAGTTTCAATTCTCCCGCAAAAAGAATTTGTACAATCAATTGGCGGAGAAAACGTGGATATAATTGTGCTCATCCCGCCAGGTGCCAGCCCTGCGACATATGCGCCTACAACCGGACAGATGATAGAAATCTCAAAAGCCAGGGCTTATTTCAAAGTTGGTTCCCCACTGCCGTTTGAAAAGACATACCTGAATAAATTAATCTCTGCAAACCGGGAGATGGCCATTACAGACTGTTCAAAAGGCATTACCATAAAAAATAATGACCCGCATATCTGGAACTCCCCTGCGAATGCAGTTATCATGTGCAGAAATATAGCAGACGGGCTTTCTGAGATCGACCCGGATAATGCCGGTGAATATAAACAGAACTTAAAAGAGTATATCACCAGCCTGAACGAACTGGATAAAAACATAAAAAATATCCTGAATAAAACAGAGAACAGAAAAATCATGATATTCCATCCAGCCTGGGGGTATTTTGCAGACGACTATGACCTTGAACAGATCCCTGTTGAAGTTGAAGGGAAAGAACCGGGCGCAAAACAGATGGCAGAATTAATCACTTTTGCAAAATCAGAAGATATCACCAGAATCTTTGCAGACCCGCAGATGAATTCGGAAAGTGCCAGAGTGATTGCAGAACAGATCGGAGGAAAAGTAGTCTATGCAGACCCGCTTGCACCTGACTACCATTCAAACCTCCTCAGTGTGGCAAAGAAAATTGCACAGGCGGAGTAACCGTGTCAAAAGCGATCATCTCACTGGAAGATGTCTGGTTCCGTTATAAAGACACACAGGTCGTTGAAGCAGTAAACCTTCAGATCTACGACCACGATTTTCTGGGGATTATCGGGCCTAACGGTGGTGGCAAGACCACACTGCTTAAACTGATTCTCGGCCTGATCACTCCGGACCGTGGAAGAATAAGAGTTCTGGGCGGAGACCCGCGGGAACACAGAACATCCATAGGCTATGTCCCGCAGTACCGCACTTTTGACTTCGCCTTCCCGATCAGCGTAAGCCAGATGGTTCTGACGGGCCGTCTCGGCCACATCCATAAAACATTCAGGAAATACAGCAGAGAAGACCATGAAATCGTAAAAAACTGCCTGGAGATGATGGAGATATATGATCTACGAGACCGTCAGGTAGGTCAGTTATCAGGCGGCCAGCAGCAGAAGGTGATGCTCGCACGTGCACTTGCCACCAACCCAAGAATCCTGCTCCTTGATGAACCCACAAACCACGTAGACGCCCGGACTGAGGTGAACTTCTTTGAGATCTTAAAAGAACTTCACACAGAGATAGCAATAGTTGTTGTAAGCCATGATATCGGAGCAATATCCACATACGTCGACCGTATCGCCTGTATGAACCAAAAACTCTACATCCACGACTCACCTGAAATCACGGGTGAAATGGTCGCAGAGACATACCGGTGCCCGGTTGAACTCATCGCACACGGAGTTCCACACAGGGTTTTAGAAGAGCACAAAAATATGGAGAATAAATGATCGAAATTCTCTATTTTGAATTTTTCAGAAATGCCCTCGCTGCCGGACTTCTTGCAAGCATCGCATGCGGAATAATGGGAACATACGTAGTAGTAAAGAAGATTTCATTCATCAGCGGAGGTATATCACACTCCGCATTCGGTGGAATAGGTCTGGGATACCTTCTGGGCTTCAGCCCGATAACAGGAGCCATAATATTCAGTCTTGCAGCAGCCCTTGGTATAGGAATTGCAAGCAAAAATGGTGGCGAAAACGAGGACACAGTGATCGCAACCATGTGGGCGACCGGGATGGCACTGGGTATCCTGTTTATCTCCCTTGCACCGGGTTATGCACCTGACCTGATGAGTTACCTCTTTGGAAACATACTCTTTGTCCCGGCAGGGGACCTCACTCTGATGCTCATTCTTGACGTGGCAATAATCTGCATTGTCTGGTTATTTTACAATGAATTCCTTGCCATCTCTTTTGACGAGGAATTTGCCACCATAATGAATATCCCTGTTGAGAGACTCTGCCTGCTCTTACTCTGCTTAATCGCACTTACAGTCGTCATGCTGATAAAAGTTGTCGGTGTAATTCTTGTAATCGCACTCCTCACAATACCTGCTGCAATAGCACAGCAGCACAGCGAAAACTTAAAGAAAATCATGTTTATTGCAATTGTTCTGGGCATTGTATTCACATTTACCGGAATGTGGATCTCTTATCTTGCAGATGTGCCGTCAGGTGCCACAATAATCATCGTGGCAGCCATAGCATACCTCATTTCAATGGGACTGCAAAAATTCAGAAAGACTACAGTCTCTCTGCAATAAGATAATGACGGTGATGACCGGTGACCCTGACCTTCCATACAGACCCGACAGGAAGATCTTCCATCACCACTATATTCATGTATGAATGGTCACGTGCTACAACAGAACCGGCCTTTTTCTGTTCTGTTACCCTGACATCAGAGACCCTTCCCACATAACTCTCGTTTACTTCATCATAGATAGCATTTGCAGCCTTTGTTAAGAGACGTGAACGGTCTTTCTTTATCCTGTCAGGGAGATCATGGTATTTTTCGGCATCTGTGCCAGGTCTTGTGGAGAAACGGGTGATATTCACCTTTCCAGGCTGTGTCCTTCTTATGAGAGAGAGAGTCTCTGCAAAATCCTCATCTGTTTCAGTCGGAAAACCTACTATAAAATCAGTTGAAATGCGGACATCAGGCATCTCTGCCCGGAAAGCATCCACAATTTTTACAAAATCTTCTGCATGATAACCCCGGTTCATGGTATCAAGGACATGATCCGAACCTGACTGAACAGGCATATGGACAAAGGAAAATATTTTTTCGAGAGCGAATGCAGGTACCAGTTCATCAAGGATCGGTATAACAGTGGCAGGATTCATCATCCCCACACGGACAGAAAAATCACCGGAAATATCGTTTATCGCATACAGGAGTTCTGCAAGGTTAGTCCCGCAGTCAGGTCCGTACGCACTTACGTCCTGCCCGGTGAGCTGGATCTCTCCCGCACCAAGTAATACCAGCCGCTCCACCTCAGCAACGATTGCACTCTCAGAAAAACTCTTCAGCCTGCCCCGTGCCGATCTTGTAATGCAATATGAACATCCCCCAAGACAGCCGGTGCCCATCTGCACCACACCGACACCAGGCATAGTAAGTGCACCCACTCTGTTATTGCACCTGTATAACTCTTCAGGCAGGATAATATGACAGTCGGGACATACAGAACGGATCAGGTCCTCCTGAATCACCGGCATACAACCAGTCACAACAATTAACACATCCTTTCTGTTATCTGCAAACTCAGAAATGCGCCTCAGCATAGTACGTTCTGTTGCACCGATTACAGTACATGTATTAATTACAAATACATCTGCATCCTCTGCAGGTACCTGTACACAACCCTGTTCACCTGCAGTTTCAATGAGTTTCTCCGTATCTGCATGATTAAAAGTGCAGCCGTAGGATTCCACATATATTTTTTTATTTCTGAGAGTTTGCATTGATCTGACCCGTTTCCTTTCTGGTTCCCTGGTTCCTTATATCCGTATATATTAGTCACTCATCTGATGTAATAACCGGCACCTACCCATATATTCAGGAGCATATCAGAATTAGGATAATATGATAAAACAGCGAAAAAACTATGACTTAAATTATAGGAAAAAATACAGGAGCATAAAGTCTCAATGATCTGATGATAACAATATATTGTGGACAAATTGTTATTACGATTGACAATTTGTCCAAAACCATTTCCCGGATGTGTCTGAGATGATTAAGAGAGATACTCAATTAAAGCAGGAACTACCGTCTGTGTAAGCGATCGGTAGTTCACAAAATACAATCAAATTAGTCAGAGATTATTGGGCCGGATATCACAGACATACATCGATCACTTTACTATATTCAGATTTACCCTGAAAATCAAAGATTTTCATCAAAACGTGTGAGGCTAACGCGTCCTGCACGTTTTCTGCATTACAAGCCGATCTTTACCCTCACCAAAATAAGAGGGGATTTCATCAGCAATTTCAAAACCATGTTTTTCATACATACTGCAGGCAGGGAGATTTCCGGGAGATACGGTCAGGAAAAGGTTTTCCACACCTTTATCCTCCATCAGTTCCAGGATCCGGAAAAACATCATCTCCCCGGTTTTTCTGCCCCGAAAACCTTTCCTGACTGCCATACGGATAATCCAGCCTTCTTCGGATCTACCCTGCACAACAGCACCTATGGTATATCCGATTATTTCACCATCAGATTCAGCAACCAGAAATGTATCAGGAAACAGGAGACCTGCCTGCCGGATGAAAACAGCCTGTGAATACGGCTCAGGCTCACTGCACTCTGCACCTTCTATCGCACATACGGCAGAAAAATCACCATCAGAATATTTTCGGATTATAAGAACCATTGTAAATTATATTGGGAATCTGTCAAAAAAAGGATTGGGATGCAGGAGATTAACAGGAGGTTATTACTGTGTACCGATTCACCGGGAATCATCTGCCGGAAAACATTCACCCCAAATCATTCTCCGGGAATATAAGAGAGATATTTCTCCTGCTCAAGCAGTGCGTCCACAATAACAAGAGCAAGCA
>DAOVRB010000015.1 GCA_030628325.1 Methanomicrobiaceae archaeon
CCACCCTTATGTATCAGACAGTAACCCCTTCTCAGTGGTTGTTTCGGGTTTACTGCCACCAGTTCTGTTTTTAAGTTTTTCAGCAGGAGTTTTTCCCGGTTAATGTATGAACTGACACTGCGCATGAAACGTTCTCCGAGGTCTGCAACCTTCTCTCTCTCATCATTTAATTTTCTTTCAAAGCGCGCCGACCTAAGGCGAAACCTCATCTCCTCAAGGGATTCTCTTTCGCGTTCAACTCTTATTTCAAGAACATCTGAGAGGCGTTTTTTATACAGTCCAAGTTTTGCTTTCATTTCAGACCTGTCGGGAACAACCAGTTCTGCTGCTGCCGAGGGAGTGGGGGCACGTACATCTGCCGCAAAGTCAGAGAGCACCCAGTCCACTTCGTGCCCTACTGCACTGACAACAGGTGTTATGCACTCTGCTATGGCTCTGACTACATCGGGGTGATTAAACTCAAACAGGTCTTCAAAGCTCCCGCCACCCCGCCCTACAATTATTACATCCACAAGACCATCCACATTTTTAATCGCGCGAACAATATCCACATGGGCCAGATCACCCTGTACCGGTGTCGGTGAGATAATAATTTCAACTGGATAACGCCGCCCGATTATGTTTTCAATGTCACTCCTTGCAGCACCGCCTGGTGATGTGACAACGCCTATACGTGTGGGATATTCTGGCAGGGGTTTCTTCTTCCATGTATCAAATAATCCCTCGTCTGCCAGTTCTTTCTTCCACGCAAGTAACAGGAGGTGTTTTTCACCCCTGCCCAACGGACGCATCTCCCTTGCGATTAACTGGTATTTCCCATGGGGCTCATAGACCCGGACAGAACCCCAGATCATCACTTTCATACCGTTTTTTGGTTCAAAAGAAAGTTCACGGGCATTATTACGCCACATGGTAGAGTTCAGAACGTATGTTTTCCCCCCCTTATGCTCAGACAGGGAAAAATACAGGTGCCCTGAAGAGTGCTGATTAAAATTTGTAACTTCACCCTCAACCCAGATATCCTGCAGACGGTCATCGTCCAGAAGAGTGCAGATTATTTGCGACACGTCAGATACATGACATAAATCAATGTCGCCCAGATACATTTCCCCGGGCATTTCTATCATCTTCTGATTTGTAAACAGGGGTTTATAAATAAAGCGTAAAATCACAAAATATTCACCCCCTGAGTAGTCCACAAAGCAGATGGATATATCATTCAGTGAATAACAAAATTAAAGAAGACTTTTTTCTCTTACATTACTCCCGGCATTACCCTGCAGATTACATGCATGTAAGGGATTTTGGGATTTATTTTTTCAGGATGAAATCTATATATCAATATAAATCTATATGCCAATATCAATGGTCAGGATAGCCACATCAAGCATGTTTTTTCATGAGTACACCTGCAGTGAAATATTTGATTTCACCGAGAGTGCCGGTTGCAACGCAATAGAATTCTGGCTTGAAACACCAGATTTCTGGCTACATGGCCTCCCGGTACACGAACTCACAAAAATAATTGCAGAACACCCAACGCTCTGTCCGGTTAATATTCACTCACCTGTAATGGATCTAAATCCCTGCTCGATCAATCCCGATGTGGCAGATATCTCAATAATGCATACAGTAAGGGCGGTTGAAATTGCGGAGTCACTGAATGCTTCAGTAATCACAATCCACCCGGGCAGGAGAACAGCAAAAAGAAAGGTCAGTGAAAGAGACTATGAACGCTTTAATAGATATACTGAAGCTGTCAGGAAAGTCGCCATGGATAAAACCGTACAGGTAAGCATTGAAAATATGGAGAAAAATGTAAACTCACTTCTTTGCACCCCAGAACGGGCCCGTGAAATCCTGGACAGAGAAGAGTGGCTCTCATTTACATTTGATACCGCCCACGCACTGAAAGAATCCATTAATGATGCAATAAGGTATATTGACTTGTGTCATGAGAGGATTGTTAATGTTCACTTAAGTGCACCAGGAAAAAACAGAATGCACCTGCCGGTCAGTGGCAACCGGGACATAGGCAGAATCCTTGAGTGCCTGAAGAGTTATGAGTACAAAGGATGTTTTACCCTTGAGATCGAGGATATGAACTATAATCACAGACTTAATCCTGATGAAAAGATAACTATCATTAAAAAAGAGATAAGTTATATCAGAAAAATCTTTGATTAGACGTTGGGTTTATAATATTTCAATGTCATATCTGATTTAGATAAACAGAATATGAATAATAGATATATTTTGCCGTTGTTGCGGCGTGGATGCAATGATCGAGGAAAATAGTAAATTCATCCTATTTTTTGTATGTCTCCTCCTTTCCGGTTTTTTTTCGGGTTCAGAAGTTGCACTGATCTCAATTAATCAGGCAAAAGTCAGGACACTTGTTGAGAGGAATGTCAGTGGTTCCCGCGCTCTTGAGAAACTGAAAAAAAACTCAGACCACCTGCTGATTACAATCCTGATAGGCAATAATGTTGTTAACATCGGTGCTGCAGCACTTGCAACATCCTTAGCTATCGAATATTACGGCGATGTTGGAGTGGGTATCGCCACCGGTGTTGTTACAATACTGCTCCTCATCTTCGGAGAAATCGGGCCAAAAACATATGCTGCACGGAAAACAGAAAAAGTGGCACTGTTTGTATCATGGCCGATATTGTATCTCTCATATTTTTTCTACCCGCTGCTCAGGGTATATGACGGGATTAAAAATATATTCTCAATAAAAGGTGATATTGCGCACCCTGCCATAACTGAAGAAGAGATAAAACAGTGGATTGATGTGGGTGAGGAAGCAGGAACCATTGAAGAAGAAGAGCATGAGATGCTTTATCGTGTATTCAGGTTTACAGACACCATCGCAAAGGAGGCAATGACTCCGCGTGCAGACGTAGTAATGATTGACGAAAAAAGCAGCCTTGAAGAATCAATCAATATATTTAATGAGACCGGGTTTAGCAGATTGCCGGTATACCACGAACAGATAGACAATATCATCGGCATCCTTAATGTGAAGGATGTATTTAGAGCAATACACAAAAAAATGGATAATATCAGGATAAGAGACCTGATATATGACCCGCAGTTCATTCCGGAAAGCAAAAAAATAGATGAACTCTTAAAAGAACTCCAGGTAAGAAAAGTACACCTCTCAATTGTTCTGGATGAGTATGGAACTTTTGTGGGAATTATCACAGTGGAAGATATTCTGGAAGAACTTGTAGGGGAAATCCTCGATGAATTTGATGTGGAAGAACCTGAAATACAGGAAATAGATGAAGGGGTCTACCTGATTGATGCAGGGGCATGGGTGGATCGGATTAATGAGGACTTAAATCTCAGTCTGCCACTGGATGAATCATACGAAACGATCGGCGGACTTTTGATCGACAGGCTGGGCCACATCCCGAGACGCGGGGAACTGGTGGAAATAAATGACGGTAACATCCGCCTGATGGTGATGAAAATGCATGGAAGGCGTATCGTCGATGTCAAATTAATCCTTTCAAAAACAGGGGACAGAGACAATAATTAATGAGTTCTGCCTGACAAATATAATAACATGAAACGCATTGCGGTTCTGGCATCAGGCAGGGGTTCAAATTTTCAGGCAGTTATTGACAGAGTAAATGATGGCTACATTCCCGGTACATTTACAGCCCTTATCACAGACAACCCGGATGCATACGCAATCCAGAGAGCAGAGCAGGCAGGCATTCCTGTGATGGTTGTTGATTTTAATTCATTTGAAGAGAGGGCGCAATACAATGACGCACTCCTTACGGCTATGAAAAAAGCAGATGCTGACCTGTATATTCTCACAGGATACATGCGTCTTTTAGACAAAAAAACCGTAAGAACATTTTCCGGAAAAATGATTAACATCCATCCCGCACTTCTCCCGAGTTTCACAGGCCTGCATGCACAAAAACAGGCACTGGATTACGGCGTGAAAATTTCCGGATGTACTGTGCATTTTGTTGACGAAGGAATGGACACCGGGCAGATTATTATCCAGCGCCCGGTCCGGGTAACTGATTCTGACGATGAATTTTCACTTGCTGAAAGAATACTTGTACAGGAGCATATTGCGATGCCGGATGCAGTAAAACTGTTCTGTGAAGATCGCATCGTCATTGAAGACAGAATTGCAAGGATATTGCCACCACAAAAGACCTGATTTGACAGACTCTCCTTTATTTTACTTATTTCAGGGCACATAACTCATATTTTGGAGAAATCATTTTGGAGTATTCTGACCCATTCTTTTTTCACCCCGTAACTGCAATATATAGGAACGCATAACAAGTCAGGGACAGATAATGGGATCAAAATCTCGGCAGCCAAAAAGAAAAGATATATCAATGGAACGCATCCGGATTCTGTTTGAACAGGCCGAAAGATTCCATTCTGAAAATCCGGAATGGAGCAGGGGATGTATCAGACTTGCACGAAAAATTGGTATGCGACAGCGCGTCAGGATCCCATCACCTTATAACAGGCGCTATTGCCGGAATTGTTCTGAGTATCTTGTGCCGGGAAGAAATATGAGAGTACGAATTCACAATGCAATGGTCATTGTCACATGTAAAAACTGTGGAAACCAGAGACGATACAGGTTGGTGAAGCATTATAACCGATAGAAAACTAATTAATCAGCTAAAAGCAACGGTCTGGATTGGAAAAGACGGTTGCACGAAATCCACAATTGAAGAGATCCGCCGCCAGATCAAAGACAGGAAAATCGTAAAGATCAAGTGGCTTAGAAACACAGAAACTGACCCGGAAAGCATTGCAAAAGAGTGCAATGTAAAACTGATACAGGTTCGTGGCCGTACAATGGTACTTGCAAAAGCACAAAAATAACATTTTTTTCCGGGCACGGCTCGAAATCTATAATAACTTACTTTGCAAATAAATATAGACTGCTGTTTAGCATAGAATTAGAAGAGTGTTGATTAAATGACAACTGTATATGACATCCCTGCAGATGTCCTTATCGGGAGCGTTGCAGAAGAGTTTAAAGAGCTTGACGCAATAAACGCACCTGAATGGGCGGCATTTGCCAAGACAGGTGTCCATAAAGAGATGCCACCTAAACAAGATGACTGGTGGCATACACGTGCGGCTTCAGTATTGCGCCGTGTCTATATGGACGGACCAGTTGGCGTACAGAGACTGAGGTCATTCTACGGTGGCAAAAAAGATCGCGGTTCAAACCCTTATCAGTTCAGGAAGGGATCCGGGTCAGTCACCAGAAAGATACTTCAGCAACTCAAAAACGCAGAACTTGTTGAGAATACCAAAGACGGTCGTATGATTTCAGCCAAAGGGCGTGCATTCCTTGACGGAGTGGCTCACGGTCTGAAAGAGAGCGTAGCTGAATCAGTTCCCGGACTTGCAAAATACTGAGGTGTGACAGATGGGTGACGATGAACTTGCTGAAATTCGAAGAAAACGGATGGAGCAGTTGCAAAGGCAGCAGATGGAACAGGGTGGAATGGAAGAGGAGCTTGAAAGGCAGAGACAACAGGAATCCCAGATCCATATGGCTCTCATGCAAATTCTCGAACCCAATGCTCGTGAACGTTTAAACACCATCAAACTGACACGCCCGGAATTTGCAAAGGCCGTTGAACAGCAACTGGTAATGCTGGCACAGAGTGGCAGACTGCGTGGTCGTATTGACGATGAGCAGTTAAAGGCACTTCTGACACAGCTACTACCAAAGAAGAAAGATTATACCATCACACGCAGGTAATGAAAGCCGGAGTCCTGTTTAGCGGAGGAAAAGACAGTGCCCTTGCTGCGGTCATGCTTGCACGGGATTACGAGGTTGAACTCAATACATTTGTATTTGATGAAAACTACGAAATACCGGGAGTTGAGAATGCTGCAAAGGTTCTGGGTTTGCCACTGATAAAAAGGGTGTTTAAGGCAGGATTGCTTGATGTGGTGGTAAAAATGATGGTTGACTGCGGTTATCCAAACGATGCCATCAACCTTGTACACAGGAACGCTATCTACGCACTTTCAAAGTGCTATGATGTTATAGGGGACGGGACACGCCTGAATGACCGTGTACCCATGCTTGAATACGGCGAAGTACAGAGTATAGAAGCCAAGTATAAAAGTGCCCTCGTGCGCCCTCTGCTCGGATTCGGAAGGGTTGAAGTTGATCGCCTGTCTAAACGCCATTTTGTGATTGAATATGGTGAAACAGGCGAAATTACAAACGGAGACTACGAAAATGAAATCCGGGCGGCATTCAATGTGCAGGGAATCGACCCACACACAATATTCCCAGAACACCACCAACAATCACTTGTTGTGGGGTGCAGAGGAAATGAGGACGTGGTGATATAAATGAGCAAATTATCAAAGGGAAGAAAAATCCGGTTTGCAAAAGCATGCGAGCAGAACCGCCGCGTGCCTGCATGGGTTATGATTAAGACAAAGCGAAACGTCGTGACGCATCCAAAGCGCCGTAACTGGAGACGCAGTAAGCTTAAGGTGTGATTGACATGTCAGACATACTTAAAGAACAGATTTACGTAATTCCACTCAGGGATGTAAAAAAAGCACCAAGGTGGAAACGTAGTGCAAGGGCTATGAAAGTCATCCGGACATATCTTGGGAAACACATGAAGAGCGAAGATGTGAAGCTCGATTCAACCATCAACGAGCTAATCTGGGAACGTGGAAGTCAGAAACCCCCGCGCAAGATTCGTGTGCGCGCAATGAAATTTGAAGACGGACAGGTTCAGGCTGAACTTGCTGAGGAATAATATGACTGAAACGATTGACTTCGCCGGAAATGAAAACATCGGGGTATATACCCGGGTGTTTGAAGATATTGCAGTGGTACCCCTTGATGCACCAGAAATCTACAAAGAAACAGTAGCTGAAAGACTTGATGTTGAGGTTGTGGCCACTACAATCCAGGGAAGTTCGATCATCGGTTCTCTGCTTGTCGGAAACAGCCGTGGCATGATCGTCAGCGGACTTGCGACACCTGGAGAGATTGCAATCCTTGAACAATACAGGGATGTAATGCGTCTTTCCAGATCAATGAATGCTGCAGGGAATGTAATTCTTGCAAACGATGAGTTTGCAATTGTGCACCCTGAAATGTCCGAACGGGATGCAGAAAAAATTTCAGCATTCCTTGATGTACCTGTCATAATGATGACAATTGGTGGCATACCTACAGTAGGAATGGCAGCAGTTTCAACATCTTCAGGTCTACTGGTAAACCCAAGTGCAACAGCAAGGGAAATCCAGGATCTTGAAGAGCTGACAGATCTCCCCATAGGGACAGGCTCTGTCAATATGGGTAGCGGACTCGTAGGTGCCGGGCTTCTGGCAAACAGTAAAAACTACCTCGCAGGGATATCAACAAGCGGGTTTGAACTTGGAAGAATTGAAGATGTATTTGGATTTGTGGAGTAAAATATGACAGACCAGAAATTTGAGGTTAAAGGTCAGTTTAGAATCAGTGACAAATGGAAACCTTACACAAAGGTTATCGAAGCACCAACTGAAAAACTGGCGTCCGAATGGACTTACACCATTCTGGGCAGTAAACACCGCATTAAGAGAAATTATATCAAAATTGACAGCATTAGATTGACTGATGGTGAGTGATGTGGTAAATGTGGACCCTCGTGAAGTGGAAATGCTCCAGCAGTACCTTAACGAGTTTGGTCAGCAGATAGAGGCACATTCACGGCAGCTTGAGATGTTTGAACAGCGCAGGATTGAATCTCTGGCAGCTGCTGAAACACTTAAAAATCTCTCTGATGAGAATGGAAACACAGTTCTCCTTTCGCTTGGCGGGGGAGCAAGCATCCGTGTAAATGTAGCTGATACTGATAAAGTCCTGCTGAATATTGGTTCAGATGTAATTGTTGAACGCACTGGCAGCGATACAATTGCCTTCCTTAATGACCGTGTCAGGGAGATGGAGGCAATGCAAAAGAAGATCGCTGCAACGATTGAACAGATCCAGAAACAGGCACAGGAAGTTGCCCTGAGGATTGAAACTGCGTATAAACAGGCACAGATCAACCAACAACCTGGGCATTGATCAACTATGTTTAATTCGCTCAAAGGCAAACTCAGGGGCGTTACACAAAAATTCAGACACAGTATTGAAGATGCTACTGAAGAAAATATTGATGTGGCATTAAATGCCCCTGAAATATCTCTTTCTGCCCCTGTAAATAAAACTCCAGACAAGAAGTTTAACTTCATCGACAAAATGAAAGTGCTCGTAAAAGAGCGCGAGATTCTTTTAGTTGCAAAGGATATCGATGAACCTCTTCAGGAACTTGAGATAATCCTCCTTGAAAATGATGTGGCATTCCCTGCAGTCGAGGCAATAACTACTCATATAAAAAAGGAACTTACAGGAAAAACACGTAAGATTGGTACTTCAGTTGACGATCTTGTGTTAAAAACACTGAAGAGTGCTCTTTTAAATGTGCTGGGTGATGGATTTTCCCTTACAGAATATATAAATTCTCACGAAAAGCCTGTAAAGATCCTTTTTACTGGTGTTAACGGAGCAGGTAAAACAACAACCATCGCAAAGGTTGCCTATTACCTCAGGGAGAACGGTTATTCTGTTGTTATTGGTTCAGGAGATACGTACAGGGCAGGTGCCAATGAACAGATGAAAATACACGCAGAACGAGTTGGTGTAAAAGTCATACATCATCAGGAGGGTGCAGACCCGTCAGCTGTGTTGTTTGACGCTGTTCAGTACGCGGAGGCACATGGTATTGATGTTGTACTCGCTGATACAGCAGGCAGATTCCACAACAAAGCAAATCTTATGAAACAACTTGAAAAGATTCGCAGGGTTATGAAACCTGATCTCGTCACATATGTTGACGAAGCTGTGGCAGGAAATGATGCTGTGATCCGTGCAGATGAGTTCAACAACACTGTCGGCACCGATACGGTAGTGTTGACTAAAGCCGATATGGACCCGCGGGGAGGTGCTGCGATTTCTATTGCATTCACTATAGGAAAGCCCCTGATGTTCATTGGTGTAGGACAGGATTATAATGATATTATCCCGTTCGAACCTGAGAAAGTGGTGAACGACCTCCTCGGAGGTGAAGCCTGATGCTTGACCATCTGGGGACAAGCCTTAAGGATGCGTTTAAAAAACTGGCAGGAAAGTCAGTTATTGACAGGGTAGCAGTTGACGAACTCGTAAAAGATCTGCAAAGGGCACTTCTGCAGTCAGATGTAAACGTCAAACTTGTAATGTCTCTCTCACAGTCCATCAAAAAACGTTCACTCGAAGAAGAACCCCCAAAAGGAATGAGCGTACGCGAGCATGTGCTCCGTATCGTCTACGAGGAACTTGTCACCCTGATGGGCAAAGAACAGGAAGTCCTGCTCGGACCTCAGACAATCCTGATGGCAGGGCTGCAGGGGAGCGGTAAGACGACAACAACCGGTAAACTTGCACGCTATTTCCAGAAAAAGGGGTTACGTGTCGGTGTTATCTGTGCCGATGTCTTCCGGCCGGGAGCATATGAACAGTTAAACACACTCTGCCAGAAGGTTAATGTATCCTGTTATGGGGAACCTGGTGAAACAGATGCCATACAGATCGTCAAAAACGGTCTTTTGAATCTTAAAAACGCTGAAGTCATCATTGTGGATACACAGGGACGGCATGGTCTTGAGGATGATTTAATTGATGAAATCATCGCGCTCAATGAAATTACAAAGGCCACACACCGCTGGCTTGTAATTGATGCGGCTCTTGGACAGCAGGCACGTGAACAGGCTGCCCGTTTCCATGAAGCAATAGACATTGACGGCGTTCTCATTACAAAGATGGACGGTACCGCAAAGGGTGGCGGTGCACTTTCTGCTGTTGCTGAAACAAAGAGTGGTATTGTCTTCATCGGCAGTGGTGAGACAATAGAAGATCTTGAACGCTTCAACCCTGATAGTTTTATTTCGCGTCTGCTCGGGATGGGAGATCTGCGTTCACTGGTTGAGCGTGCAGAAGAGGCAATTTCCGAAGATGACATGGATATAAATGCCATGCTCAAGGGAAAATTCACTCTCCGCGATATGTATAAGCAGATGGAGGCCATCAAAAAGATGGGGCCAATTAAACAGATCATGAGCATGCTTCCGCTCGGCGGGATGGAAATACCGCAGGACGCTTATGAGGTCACATCACAGAAGATGAATCGTTATAAAATAATCATGGACTCCATGACCACTGAAGAACTGGATAGTCCTTCAGTTATCAGCGGTTCCAGAATC
>DAOVRB010000071.1 GCA_030628325.1 Methanomicrobiaceae archaeon
AATTACTCTCAATGTTTGTAAGTGCCTATCAGTCCCACCTCTTCAATCTGGCATTAAGCATGAGAATGAAGAATGAGATCCCGTTAACAGAACCGGTTCCCGGGGACCGGCTCCTCTTTGAAAACGGCAAAGAAGACATTGTCACAGAAAAAAACAAAAAAATTGCAGCAGTTCACATAAAACGCGGCAAATGTGCCATTGCAATATATATGCCGGGATCACTGGATTATTCACAATATGGTCCTATGGACAGATACATAAGCGAACTTCTTCTGAAATCCGGCATCACAAAAGAAGGATTTAAAACCGTCTCTGAAATCACAAAGTCACGATTCAACGGCGCGCTGAGAAAAATATCGGTAAGTACAGATATAGATTATAACATTGTTGACGATATGGTATCTCTAAAGTTTCCCCTGCCACCAGGACACTATGCCACAACTGTATGCAGGGAATTTATGAAAGCAGATCCCTTAAAAATGATATAATCATTATAATATACGCAGAAATTAATATAAAAACGATAAAATCATGTGGAAGTTGAATCAGGCAAGTTCCCTTGCCTTTTCAATTGCTGCATATAAATTTCCCATTTCATCAACAAGACCCAGTTTCAGTGCTTTCTCACCACGGAAAATACGTGCCTCCTCAATTACTGATCTATTAACACCCCGCTGTTTAACAACATCACTGATAAACATATCAGAACTATTATCCACTATCATTTGCACATATTCACGTTCTTCATCTGAAAGTGATCTGTATTGAGCGCCCAGGTCCTTAACTTCGCCTGATTTTACCACATCAACTGATATACCTTCTTTTTTCAGATATTCACTGTAATCATAAAAAGTCCACATCGTTCCGATATTGCCGGTCATGGTATCAGGATTTGCAAAAATCAGGTCTGCATGTGAACTGATATGATATGCCGCAGAGATTGCCATATCACCCATTGAAACAACAACAGGCTTTTTTTTCTTTGCATATTCCATATCCTGAATTATTTCCTGTGCACCCGCAGGACTTCCGCCAAGACTGTTCACCCTCAATACAATAGCTTTAACCAGTCTGTCGTCAGCCGCGTTTCTTAACTGCCGACCTACGTATTCACTTCCGACATAGCCATTTGAATAAACATTTCCTGCGACTATCTTTCCATCAACACGGATTACAGTAACAGAAATATCTTCAAATACAGGAATTAACAAAAAGAATGCAACCATAAAGAGAATAGTTGCAATCATTCCAATTACAAACCATTTACACTTACTTTTCCCAGGAATGCGAGATTGAATTCGCTGTACTTCATACTCCAGCCAGCCCATATACAACCCTCTATACTAATTATCAGTGTGTATCAAACTATGATATAAGTATTTAATCACCGTATATCACATCATACTCGGTTACAAGATTACTCCCGCACAAGTAATGACTTTTAAGGGACAGCCGAAACATATCATCCTCTGATTCAATATGCATGCCTCCAACCAGAGATGGCGTATCAGCTCCACCAACAATAAGCGGGAGATGAATCAGACGTATCTCATCAACAAGGTGATACTGGAACATGAAATGATTTAGTGTCGGACCTCCCTCAACCATTAGTTTTGATACACCATAATCCTCAAACAGAACATTCAGCAGCAGAGGGAGATCAATATGATTTTCTCCTACAACAATTACCTCCGCGCCCGTCTTTTTTATTGCCTCAACTCGTTCTTTTGGAGCTTTTTCACTCACAACAATCAGAGTTGGCGCATCTCCTTTAAGCACATTTGAATCCAGGGGAATATCTGCGTGGCTGTTTGGTATCACTCTTAACGGACTGATGCCCTCAACATGACGAACAGTAAGAAATGAATTATCAATTTTAATTGTATTTGATCCAACCATAATGGCATCATATTCTGCACGTGTTTTATGCAGGAGGAGATCTGTTTCAGGATCCATATATTTCATCAGAATTTTACTTGAAGCTCCTTTTTTCAGTGTGAGTTTGCCGTCTACTGTAATTTCAGACATGATTAAAACATGTGGTTTATGGTAATGGTCAGGCATATATCTCCTAAGTTATTGTTATCTTTCCTGAATATTTATAGTAATTTGCTTTAGGGAATCTTAAAACATTTAGTGAACAGAGTAAATATGGAGAAAAATGAATATTACGGCGCTGAGACCAAAGTTTACTGCATATCTAGAACCTCTGGCAGACATTTTTGTCAGAATTGGCATTAGTCCAAACCAGATCTCGTTAATTTCATTAATATTCGGTTTATTCTGCGCCTTCCTTTTCTTTAAACAGATGTTTGTTGCCGGAAGCCTGATGCTGTTTGTCTCTGCAGTACTGGATCTGATTGATGGAAGTGTTGCCAGAAAAAACGGAACAGAAAGCGATTTTGGAGCAGTAATTGACTGGGTTATTGACAAATATGTTGACTGTTTTGTCCTGCTGGGTATTGGCTTATCAGGAATACATATTATCAGCCACTTTGTCAGTTTTTCAGCAGAATTTCAACCTGTAGCAGATTTTGGGATTGTTGCCATGGCAATAATAGGTTCTATGATGAATACATTCATAAAACCCGTAGTATATGCTGAAATTGGCTTTGACGAGCGTACTCACGGAAAAATAAATGATCCTCTGGAAGGAATCGGGTTTTTTGGCAGGCCGGAAACCCTGATTGTAATCATATTGGGAGGCCTTGCCGGGTTTATCTGGATATCTGTGCTTATTGTTGCCTTATGCACTAATCTTTCTGCCCTGCAAAGAATTTTTTACCTTTATCACCGCCTTCCCTGATTTTTTCCAGATATAACCTGAGAATGCCATCAGCAAACTCACCCAGTTGTGGAATCAGGAGGAATAATAAATAGGCAATTAGTATTAGTGCTACAAGCGCTCCAAGTTCACAAAGCACATTATGCGCCCAAAAATAACTCTCATATCCAGTCTCACCATTAGAGGCTATTTCAGGCAGATAAGGGAACCATTGTTCAGTATAAGCTATTACAACAAAAATGTTCCTGAAAATATTAAGAACATAAATAACAGGCACAATCAAAAGAAATGATAAAATCTTTTGTCTGGTAGTGGTCGGTACGGCCCACGCCACAGCAAGCATTATGGCAATACTCTGTATTCCTGTGCATGCCAGAATTATTTCAACCCGGAAACTATCGTGCATAACCATATTCCAGTCTACCTGCGTGAACTGGAACCCGATTACTGAAAAAATCACAAGCATCTGATCATAGACTACTGATATCAGCCAGTTGCCAAGCGGCTCCATATAGGCAAACGGGAAGTAAATTAAAAATGCAATTGCTGCCACCCTGCTAAGCTGAATTACCAGTTTATTCTCTTTTAATAATTCAGAGATAGTTATTGCCAGAAACGGTATTCCAAGCAGCCCCATTATCGGATAAATAAAATTATTTTCACTAAAATAAATTGGAAGATCTATAAGAATTGAAGCGACAATCGCAAACCAACCCATAATTGCAAAATACTTCCTTTTAGAAGACGGGATTAAGAATGCAATAAACATAATGCTTGATATCAGAACCAGGTATACTTCCATCTATAAATTATTGACATGATATCAAAAAAGGGTATTGCAAAAACGTATATGCCATACGGAGCCTGTCCTGCCAGATCAGCACTGGCTGGACAGGCCCCGCTATATTCTTCAACTAAGATCCATGTAATTAATTTAGTTATGAGTCTAATCTAAAAGCAATATGGCTGAGTATAATACTGTGCAGGAAATGATGCGGCTGATGGGATCTAAAATTAATTCAACTGCTGATTCACTTTCGGATGATGAAGTCAAAGATTTCATCAATGAAATCCTGACCGCAAACCGGATTTATGTACTGGGCGCAGGCAGATCAGGGCTTGTTGCAAAAGCCTTTGCCATGCGTCTGATGCATCTTGGTCTTCATTCATATGTTGTTGGCGAAACAATCACTCCGGCAATGAAACCAGGCGATACACTCATTGCATTTTCCGGTTCAGGTGAAACAAAAACAGTGGCTGAACTTTGTGAAACCACAAAGAAAATCGGTGCCCGGTTATGCCTTATTACTTCAAATGAAAAATCAAGGATTGGGAGGATTGCCAATTGTGTTGCTGTTATCGAGAGTCATCGTGATACTGTTTCAGATGAATCGGCACAGTTCGATGTCAGACAGATGACAGGTGAACACAAATCATTTGCACCACTCGGAACAATATTTGAGACAGCTGCCATGGTTTTTGCTGACTGTATTATTTCAGCAATAATGGACATAAAAAAAGTTCAGGAAAGTGACTTAAAAGACAGACACGCTAATATTGAATAATCAGATTTACCGGAGTGTATAAAATGATACAAAACAGGTTCTCAGAACGTGTTCTTGGCATTGAAATGTCAGGCATCAGAAGATTTTTTGAAGCGGCAAAACCAGATTCGATTAACCTCGGGCTGGGACAACCGGATTTCCACACCCCGGAACATATAAAAGAAGCAGCCATTCAGGCAATCCATGATAATCAGACAGGATATACATTCAATACAGGGTTATTTGAACTTAGAGAAGCTCTTTCAGATAAATTCAGGCATGACAACAATCTGGAATACTCACCGGAACAGATTATTGTAACTGCCGGCGCAGGAGAAGCCTTACATATTGCTCTGGAAGCACTGGTAGATAAGGGTGACCGCGTGTTATACCAGGATCCGGGTTTTGTATCATATGAAGCAGGGGCAGTACTTGCAGGTGGCAGACCTGAAGGTGTCACCCTTGATTCAAATCTCCATATTGACATAGAGGCCTGTAAAGAACAGATGGATGGAGCACGTTTGTTCATCTTAAACAGCCCGGGCAACCCGACCGGTGCAGTGGAAAGTGAAGAGACAATAAAGGCAATTGTTGAATACGGAAACGATGCCGGTGTTACAATCCTTTCTGATGAAGTATATGAACACTTTGTCTATGATAAAAATCACTACAGTGCGGCAAACTATGGTGATGATGTAATTACTGTCAACGCGGCAAGCAAGACCTATTCTATGACCGGCTGGCGGCTTGGTTTCCTTGCAGGACCGGATGAATATATTGAACAGTGTATAAAGGTACATCAGTACTGCCAGACGTGTGCCACATCAATCTCACAGCATGCAGCTCTTGCAGCCTATACTGGTGATCAGACCTGTGTCAGAGAGATGAAAAAAGAGTACGCAAAAAGGCGTGAACTGATTTATAACGGTCTTACCGGACTTGGGTTTGAGTTCCCAAAACCAGAAGGAGCATTTTATGCATTTGTGCCGATGGATCATGAAACAATTCAAAAAATTATTGATGCACGTGTAATTGTAATTCCCGGAGATGCTTTTGGAATTAATGCACTTAATTATGCCCGATTCAGTTATGCAGCTTCACGTGAAGATATCACTGAAGCCCTGTCACGAATAGAAAAAGTTTTGAGGTGAATAAATTTGGTAAAAGAACTGCTAAAAAAATTATCTGATGCTCACGGTCTTTCAAGCCACGAAGGCAATATAAGAGACATAATCAGGAAAGAACTTGATGGACATGTTGATGAATTCATAGAAGACCAGATGGGAAATCTTGTTGCTGTAAAAAAAGGCAGTGATTTCAAAGTCATGGTTGCTTCCCACATGGATGAAATCGGTCTGATGGTCCAGTACATTGATGAGAAGGGGTTCATCCGTTTTGTTACGATAGGCGGATGGTTCCCGCCGGTTCTCTATACTCAGCGTGTTGTGATACATGGAAAAAATGGTCCTGTTACAGGTGTTATCGGTGCAAAACCACCACATATGATGACGCCTGAAGACCGAAAGAAGGAGATAAAAATTGAGGATCTTTTTATCGATGTCGGTGCTTCAGATGAGGATGGCGTAAGCGAACTCGGGATAGAGATTGGAACTCCCATAACAATTGACAGGGAATATACTGAACTCTCAAATAACCGGGTCACCGGAAAAGCTCTTGACAACCGTGTAGGTGTTGCCATCCTGATTAAAGCCCTCAAAGAGATGGATTCCCCACACACAATATATGGAGTCTTTACCGTACAGGAAGAACTTGGACTTAAGGGAGCAAAAGTCAGTGCATTCTCACTTGACCCTGACTGTGCAATTGCCACAGACGTCACAATTCCAGGTGACCACCCGGGTCTGACCAAAAAAGATGCCACTGTTGAAATGGGCAAAGGTCCTGTCCTGGTGCTTGTAAGTGCAAGCGGAAGAGGACTGATGGCTGACTGGAAAATGGCAGACTGGCTCCGTAGTACTGCTGACAGGGAAAAGATCCCATATCAGCTTGAAGTA
>DAOVRB010000130.1 GCA_030628325.1 Methanomicrobiaceae archaeon
ACTTAACGAGATGAAAATACGGCTGAATGATGCTCTGGATTGAATAATCACCGGACACATGAACTGTCCAGCCAACAATTTCACATATAAAACTAACCTTATATTAAAGATACAGCAAAATTTTCGTTTTTAGCCGCTGACGGCCACGTTTTGACACCTTTAAATTAATCCGGTTGCTGATAAATACTGTCCTGCCAGATCAGCACTGGATAGACAGGCTCAGATGGGATCTCCTGAACTATGAAAGAATATATCTGTGTGTTTGTTAAATATATCATTTATCAGATGAACTCAGACAGTCAGGAAAGTGCAATATCAGAAATTGTTGGCTTTATTTTGATTTTTGCAATAATGATGGTGGTACTTTCACTATATGTTGTATATGTGGTACCGGCAGAAGGGCGTGAGAATGAGATCCGGCATATGGGTGTGATTAACGAACGTTTCATCGACTACAAAAGTTCTCTTGATTCCCTCTGGATAAACGGCTTTAACAGAAATGCAGAATCACCAGGGAATTACACAACCTATGGTGTAACACAGAGCACTGCATTTAATCTTGGTACCGGGTCAGGTTTAGCCGGCGGTGGTATTTTTTCACCATTGCTTCTGACACCTGCAAATTCGGGTGGGTCCTTTACTGTCAATTCAAGGGATGAGTCGATAACGATCAACACCTCATATTTTGTAAATCCTGTATCATTTAATATGGGTGATCTGACTTACCAGTCAGATAACCTGTACTGGATTTCACAGAGTTACTATTATCAGATGGGAGGTGTTTTTTTATCTCAGGATTCAGGATCATCTGCAAGAGTCTTCCCTCTTCTTTCCATATATCAGATTTTTCCGGAAGGTGCGACAGAGCCTGCCCCTAAGATTAAATTAACGGTTGTAAATATTACTGGAAACCAGAATATTGGAGGTCGCGGACCGGTACGGATTGAAAGCCGCATGAAAGAGGCCGTTGCCGAGGATTTTTACCGTGAACTTACCTTTGTAAAATTAACCGTTGATGTAAAAGATGAACAGACCGGTGATATGTGGAAACGTATATTCAGGGATGCTCTTGCAGCAGGCAGTATTAATGAGGGCTGGTACACAACAGGTGAGAACTCACCTACATCAGTGTGGCTCAAAGTTACCGGAAACAGCAGTAAAGTTGACTTTGACCTGATCCGTATTGGGTATGACTGTAATCTCCAGACTGTTGCAACTCTGATCACCTGAGTGGTATATTTTGTATGAATTCTAAAAAAGGAAGATGGAACACTGTACCAGGAGTTGATGAAAACGGACTCGCTGAAGTGATAGGTTTTGTCCTGTTTATGAGTCTCATTGTCATAATTCTGTCTTTATATGCCATATATGAAGTTCCTGCTCAGGGAAGGGATGGAGAGATCCTCCATATGAACAACATAAAAGATCGTTTTATCGAGTACAAGATTTCTCTTGATTCACTCTGGAATAATGAAAAAAGGGGCATACGTTTAAGTACAAATTTGGGTCTGGGTACAGGCGGGGTAAACACTGCCACAGGGTTTGTCATCCCAATTTTAAAACCCGTATCTTCATCAGGGGAACTCTCTCTCTGCTCCGGGGAGGGGGCTGAAACGATGACTATAAACTGGACAGGGACTTCATCACCGCTGAAATTCACAATGGGAGATATCACATTCACATCACGCAACAATTACTGGATCCAGCAGACATATTATTATCAGAATGGTGGTGTTTTTCTGAAGCAGGGCAACGGTGGGACAACGATTAAAGCATCGCCGCGAATCTATGTAAATAACATATATCCTTCTGATAACTATGTTAACTTCTCATGCACGGCGATAAAGATTGTCGGCAACCAGAAGATTACCGGGAGTGGACCTGTGAGGCTGGGGTCAAGGCTCAAAGAGAATATATCTCATTACGGCAATGGTGAGATACAGGATAATGTAACTATTACCATAAATGCATCTGACAGAAGTACTGCTGATATGTGGTGTCACCTCTTTTGCGAATCAATAGAGACCGTGCCTCCGTCATGGTATAATATCAGCCTGAATGAATCTGAAAATCAGGCTGTATTAGATGTCTGGGGTGGAAATGATGGTGTGTACATGGATCTAACATATGTGGAATATGCTGCCACCATACAGAGTGTTGTTATCTGAATATGATTAATCAAATCAAAGGTTCTGAAGTATGGCAGGGAAAAGTATGAAAAATAAACCTGATTGGTATGAAGTAAAGGTTAGTTCTGGGTTCAGATTTTTTTGTACGTCAGAAACAGATTTCCGTCGGGATAATTCAGATGCAGTCTCTGAGATTGTCGGGGCCATTTTGCTTATCGGGCTCGTGGTGTTAGGTGTCGCGATAATTGCTGTTTTTATATTTTCCCAACCTATGCCTGAAGAAATTCCGGATCTGGATCTTGTAATATCAAATGTAAGTACCCCTTCGGCAGAGAAAATTTATATACAGCATAATGGAGGAGATGCTCTTTTTAAGGCTGATTTTATTGTATATACTGATGGCACCCCGCTTGACAATGATGATGCCACAATTAGTGGGGGAAACTGGCCCTTCTCCCTTGGTGAAACTCTTGAATTTAACGTCACATCTGCCCCGGAGAATGTAAGAGTAATTTATACGGGTGGTGAGTCAGCAGCCATATTAAAATCAGCTTATCAGTCAGGTACCTCCGATGTGGATACAGGTGGTCCGGACGTAGTCCCGACTGCAATTCCCACCCCGGACCCCGTAGATCCAGAGGAATACCTTGAGGAGCACTATGTCGAATATTTTCTGGAGCAACTTGAGAATAGTTCGATTTATCTCTCCCGTGCTGAGAGAGGTGCGAATACATATGCCTATATGGAGGGTACACTGGAGGTAAGGATCAATGGTTCAGGCTCGTATATTGTGGTAGAGGAGGTTCCCATAGCTCTCTCTGACAACGATCTGGTGGAGATCATATTCGATAAAGACCGACCAAATGTGCTAATCTATCTGGTAGGCGATAAAGGATGGACCATCACGGTTGATAACCATGTCACAGTAAAAATCAATAACATTGACGTAGGCAATGAGCTGACAGAGAGCTGGTTTGTCAGGTATAAGAGTTTCACATCCACACTAAACCTGGCAGTAGGTAATGATGCCCATTGGACAAGGCTGATCATCAACAACGTGACCATCTTAGATGAGATAAACAGTGATTATTTTGTATTCTATAACATAACACCGGCTGAACCAACATTAATGACGCTTATATTTCCTGATACGAGAGGTCTGGGTGACCGGGTTTTGTTTGTTGGGCTGGCAGACAGGGTAACACAGAATGGAGTCCAGATATACCCCTAGGCTGAGGGGAGGTGCACCAGAGTGAAGGACATGACGGAGGATGCGGGATCTGAGATCATCGGAACTATGCTGCTCATCTCGATATTAGTGATTGCCGTATCGATCATATCTCTGGTCATCTTCTCGCAGCCCGTGGCAGAGGAGATACCCAGTGTCAGCGCAATCATAAAAAACGAGAGTGAGACGATATACATCTACCATGATGGCGGCGATCCTCTTCATAGGGAAGAATTCCGGATACTGGTAGACGGCGTTGACCGGACTGATAATTTCACCATAAATAATAATCCCGACTGGTCAGAATGGTCAATCAGTGATACGCTTTCCTACACCGGAGTGTCCATGCCGGCATGGGTAATGCTGGTCTTTGACAAGGGATTAACTTCAATAGCACTCGTCTCAACTTCATTTACAGATCGTACGCCAACGCCAACACCGGTCCCGGCGCCGGTCGCAGACTTCACTGCATCACCCACCTCAGGCACAGCACCACTCGCAGTGCAGTTCACTGATACCTCCACGAATTCGCCGACATCATGGGCATGGGACGTGGACAACGACGGCGTAGTCGATTACACCACGCAGAACCCACAGCACACATACTCATCAGCCGGTACATACACAGTGAACCTCACGGCAACAAATGCAGCAGGCAGCGATACAGAGATCAAGACAGACTATATCACGGTGGTGGCACCGACAACGCATATCATCACGCTCAACGCAGACAAACCAGCATACCTCGAAGAAGGAGGTTATATCCAGTTCACAGTAACTGGTCTCTGGTCTCACATTGAAATCGACGGATTACGAACAGACTTTGATGTCGGCGACACCATACGTCTCATCATGGGCACGGACGGAACAGGTCAGATCTATGCCACTGGTTCCATGATTACAACATTCTCTTTCGATGATATTGATGTCTACAAAAATGGCGTACCACTCAGCTCAGGAAGTGTCACAGGAATATATATCAGCGACTATGACAGCATTGACTCCACACTCTCCCTCACAGTCCCGCATGAAAATGCATGGACGCAGTTTATCGTAGACGGTGACACTCTTATCAACGGCTTCAATGGCAGCCGTATAGAGCTCTATAACATAAAGCCCACCAGCACGGGTGGGATGAACTTAAATAATATCATAGATGTTTTTTACGTCGGTGGTGCCGAAAATTATGAGATCATCCCTGCACCACCAGTCGCAGACTTCACTGCATTACCCACCTCAGGTACCGCCCCGCTCACAGTGCAGTTCACTGATACCTCCACGAATTCGCCGACATCATGGGCATGGGACGTGGACAACGACGGCGTAGTCGATTACACCACGCAGAACCCACAGCACACATACTCATCAGCCGGTACATA
>DAOVRB010000239.1 GCA_030628325.1 Methanomicrobiaceae archaeon
AACAGTCATTCCAAACGCCGAGGGAGGGAGAACAACTCCGTCTGTTGTTGCATTCACAAAAGATAATGACCGTCTCATAGGCAATGTGGCAAGACGCCAGGCAATTACAAATCCGGACAGAACAGTCAGTTCAATTAAGCGTGATATGGGTACTGACCGGAAAGTAACCATCGATGATAAAAAATATACACCTCAGGAAATTTCTGCGATGGTTCTCCAGAAATTAAAAGTTGACGCTGAGGCCTATCTCGGAGAGAAAATTACTAAAGCTGTCATCACAACTCCTGCATACTTCAATGATGCACAGCGTCAGGCGACAAAGGATGCAGGAAAGATTGCCGGTCTTGAAGTCATGAGAATCATCAACGAGCCGACTGCCAGTGCTCTTGCATATGGGATAGACAAGGAAGGAGACGCCACCATTCTTGTATATGATCTTGGAGGCGGCACATTTGACGTTTCAATTCTTACACTGGGAGATGGTGTATTTGAAGTACAGGCAACAGCCGGCAATAACCATCTTGGCGGAGATGATTTTGACCAGCTTATCGTCGATTACCTTGTTAATGAATTTAAAAAGAATGAAGGTATTGACCTTAAAAAAGACAATATTGCTATGCAGCGGCTACGTGATGCTGCAGAAAATGCAAAGAAAGAACTATCCAGTGTTCAGAAGACCAATATAAACCTGCCATACATCACAACTGATGCCTCCGGCCCCAAGTTTCTGGACATCGACCTTACAAAGGCAAAATTCGAGCAGCTCATAGAGGATCTGGTTGATAAGACAATTGGTCCTGTAAAACAGGCTCTTTCAGATGCAAACCTTTCTGCAGATGATATCAATCATGTACTCCTTGTTGGCGGTTCAACACGTATTCCTCTTGTGCAGGAAAAGATTAAGGCAGTCCTTAAGAAAGACGCAGACAAAGGCATTAACCCCGATGAATGTGTTGCAATAGGTGCGGCGATACAGGGCGGTGTGCTTACTGGTGAGACAAAGGATATTGTTTTGCTTGATGTAACACCACTTACCCTTTCTATTGAGACAATGGGTGGTATTGCAACAAATCTAATTGAAAGAAATACAACCATTCCAACCAGAAAAAGTCAGATCTTTACTACAGCTGCAGATAATCAGACCAGTGTTGAGATTCATGTTGTACAGGGTGAACGTGCTCTTGCAAAGGACAACTTTACACTGGGTAAATTCCAGCTGACCGGCATACCCCCTGCACCACGCGGCATCCCACAGATTGAGGTCTCCTTTGATATAGATGCAAACGGCATTATAAATGTCTCTGCACATGATATGGGAACCGGAAATAAACAGGCGATTACTATTTCCGGTGACAAACGTCTCTCTGATGAAGAAATTGAAAAGATGATCAATACTGCAAAGGACTTTGCGGACGAAGATAAGGTCAGGCGTGAGGAAATTGAAATCAGAAACAACGCTGATGCGGCAATTTTTTCTGCAGAAAAACTCATAAAAGAGCGTGAAGACAAAATTGACGCTGATTCCAGAGAAAAAATTGAAGGCGGGATTGAGTCCCTCAAAAAAGCTCTCGAAGGCGATGATACTGAACTCATCAAAAAAGAGATGGAAGCCCTGACTGAACCGGTATATGCAGAAACTACAAAGATGTACCAGGAAGCACAGGCAGCAGCAGAAGCAGAAAAAGCTTCACAGACAGAAGGTAGTGCAACTGCCACCGATGATGATAACGTAGTCGATGCTGATTTTGAAGTCAGGAACGAAGAGAAGAAAGAGTGAGTATAATGGGTGCGAAAACCTACTATGACATCCTGAATATTCCAAAAAACGCAAGTGAAAAGGAGATTAAAAAAGCTTACCGCACCCTTACCAAGAAGTATCATCCTGACATCTGTAAAGATGAAGGGGCAGAAGAGAAATTCAAGGATATTAACGAGGCTTACAGCGTCCTGTCTGATTCACAGAAGCGGGCCCAGTATGACCAGATGGGGCATAATGTATTCACCAGTGCCTCCAAAGGATCATATCAGGGTGGAGGACATGGTGGAGGATTCTCTGCTGATTTCAGTGGCTTCGGTGATATCTTCGATACTTTTTTTGGTGGTGGCGGCGGACGGCATGGTCCGCGTGGTCCACAGCCGGGTAATGACCTCCTGATGCGTATACAGATTACGCTAAAAGACGCTGTCCTTGGTGCATCAAGAGATATTGATGTGATGCATACTGAACCATGTCCTGCATGTGACGGGACAGGTAGTGCAACGAAAAAAACAAAAGTGTGTTCGCGTTGTGGTGGTTCCGGGCAGGAACGGCGTACCAATAATACACCATTTGGCCAGTTTGTCAGTATGTCAACATGTTCGCAGTGTAAGGGTACCGGAAAGATTCCGGAGGAACACTGCAGGTCATGTAACGGAACCGGCCATACTACAGTAAGACGGACAATTACTATAAGCATCCCGGCAGGCATTGACACAGGTATGCGCCTCCGTATGGACGGATACGGAGAAGCAGGCGAACCGGGAGCACCTAATGGTGACCTTTTCATTGAAGTTCAGGTTATCCCCGATAAACGGTTTATAAGAACCGGAGATAATCTTGAGACCGAAGTGACAATCTCTCCTGCTGAGGCGGCGATTGGCAGCAGAAAAGAAATTGAGACTATTGAGGGGAAAATAGTCGACTTAAAAATTCCGGCAGGAGTTCAGCATGGAACTGCTCTTAAAATACCTGGTGAAGGGGTGCGCAGACGTGGCCGTCCGGGTGATCTTCTTGTCCGTGTAAAAATTGTAGTCCCTAAACGTCTTACAGAGGAAGAAAAGGAACTCTATGCAAAAATAATTGAGCTGGAAAGTCAGAAAAACAGTTCTAAGAAGGGTTTTTTTAAGGACGTCATAAACAAAGTGAAAGATAATTTGTGAACTCCCATTAAGCCGGATACATCGCGGTTTTACGCGTGTTTTCAGGCGGGATCTCATTTTTTAAATTTTGAGAGATATTCCCTCAGTTCTGAAAGATATATATCCATATGCAGACTGCCCTGGCTAAAATTCAGATCTTTTTGCAGATTTGCTTTGATTGAGTTATCTGATGGCAATATTTTCACATTTACTCCGGTTTTTTCAACTGCACGCTGCATTGCAATTCTGAAATCACCCAGGCAAAATGCAATACGCTGAGTATAGTTATCTTTTGTCTTTATCAGGTATTTTGCCACTCTTTCAGTTTCAATTTCAATAAAATCCCTTTTTATTCTT
>DAOVRB010000270.1 GCA_030628325.1 Methanomicrobiaceae archaeon
AATGATACCAAGGGCTCTTGCATTTATCAGATAAAGCTCTATAGCCTCACGGATATTGTCCAGTGCTTCCTGAGGAGAGTCCCCACAGCTGGCAACTTCCAGCTCCTGACATCTGGATACATAAACCCCTTCTTCTTCCCATATTGAAACTGTGACCCTCATTTTTGCCATATTATCTACCTGTTCACTATGCATAGTATTCATGCACACATTATATTAAAAATCTGCTTCACTATTATGATTCAGATAAATGGGTAATGTCCGGACTTTAATTTGAGGGGTTACTCCGGGGGATGAAGCAGGAAGCCTCGTTCTTTAGGGGGAGGTAGTTCATTTTACAATCATAACCGGGCATTTTGCATGATGGGTTACTTTCTGACTTACACTTCCCGGAAATACACCTTTTATAATACCAAGACCGCGACTGCCGATGACAATCAGAGTAGCTTTTTCCTTTTTGTAACTATTCACCCCCCTGTTTTTTGAGGAACAAACCGATGGAGTAAATAGTTACAAAAAAAGAAAGATTATCAACAGAGCCTGTGAAATGTTTCAACGAGAGATAAAATGTACATCAATTTTAATTATCTTGTGTCAGTAGGGGCAGGTTTGCTTTCAGACATCTACATACTGATACTGATTATTAATTTTCTTTTTGCAATATCAATCATATTTATTGAACGAAAAAAACCTTCTTCTGCACTTTTATGGGTGGCAGTCCTGATATTTATCCCTCTTTTCGGATTTCTTGCCTATCTGATTTTCGGTCAGACTATTTACAAAGAAAGAATTTTTAAAATCAAGGAAAAAGACGACCGGATGATTGAGGAGACAATCTCAGAACAGATGAAAATTATCGATAGTAAAAAGATTCCTCTGGAAGACAAAACCGGTGATTATGCTGGCATGGTAAAAATGCTTCTTGCAACCACCTATGCAATAATCAGCAATGATAATGAAGTGGAAATTTACACTGAAGGGCAAAAAAAATTCGAAGCACTTCTGGAGGCAATAAATTCAGCAGAAGAGACAATAAACTTCCAGTATTACATAATCAGAAATGATGAGGCATCAAAAAGAATAGTGTCGGCACTTACTGAAAAAGCACGGGAAGGTGTTAAAGTCCGGGTACTCGGTGATGCAGTCGGATGCCATCACTTGACGCGAAATTTTTTCAGTGAATTAAAAGCCGCCGGTGGTGAGAGTGCCTACTTCTTCCGGTCAAAATATCTTCACATCAATATGAGGATCAATTATAGGAACCACCGCAAAATTGTCATTATTGACGGAAAAACAGGATTTATCGGTGGTTTTAATATAGGAGAAGAAGACCTCGGCAGAGGTCCTCTTGGATACTGGAGAGACACACACCTGAAAATAACAGGAAGTGCAGTCCATTCCCTGCAGGCACGTTTTTTCCTTGACTGGAACTATGCGGCAGAACAGGATATTGATTTTTTCAACCAGCTTTATTTCCCTGATATTAACCGGGAAAAAGGTGCTGTTATGCAGATAGTATCCAGCGGTCCGGATTCACGGGGAGAGAGTATAAAGAAGGGCTATATAAAACTGGTGAACAATGCCAGAGAAAGCATCTATATCCAGACACCCTATTTTATACCTGATCAGAGTATTCTTGATGCACTGAAAATTGCCGCCGAATCCGGAATCGATGTCCGGATAATGTATCCCTGCAAACCGGATCATCCTTTTGTCTACTGGGCGGGATTTTCATATCTCTGGGAACTGATGGAATCCGGAGTCCGTGTTTTTACATATGACAGGGGATTTATTCATGCAAAAACCATTGTCGTCGATGGTGTAGCATCATCAGTAGGGAGTGCCAACTGGGATATCAGGAGTTTCAGCCTTAATTTTGAGGCAAATGCCTTTATGTACGATAAGAAAATATCCACAAAATTAAAGGAAATATTTGAAGAGGATTTAGAATACTGCACCGAGAAAACGCTCGCTGATTATAATAAAAGGACCCGGACAATCCGGTTTAAGGAATCTGTATCAAGATTGTTATCCGGAATTTTGTAACCGGGAATATTTTTTTGGCTATCTTTTCCCGTTGAAAACCTTCCCCCAAAAATGCTTAAGCCGGGGAATGTTCTGCCTGTAATGAATCTTCAGTGACGGTGCAGTGTACCTGAAATATTTTGGCAGAATTGTGGTTGCCATAACACCCTTCTCAATTAAGCTCTTCTCCTGACCAATAACACAATTTCTTCTGTGGATTATCTCTTCAAGAAAATCTGTAGTATCATTGGCATACGAGCAGGTTAAGACATTTCCAAGGTCATAAAGCAGGTGACCGTCAGTACCTCCCGTCATAGAGAGTTTTTTAGCAACTGCAAGTCTGACGGCCTTTTGATTAAGGCTTCTTGTCATACCCCCGCAGATTACTTCAAGACCGGAAAAATACCTGATTATTTCAGGGTGCAGATATTCAGACTCTATGCATTTCCCAAGGCCCTTGTTAAAAAGGAGATAACCGAATGGATGGGCAGCAAAAATAAGGCAGTTATAGTCCTCTGCCGGTTCAACAATATCTTTAGTGTTAAGTTTTGTCGCAAGATACGGGCTGCTGCTTTTATTATTCTCAATATTTTTTTTATAATATTCCTCAAGATCTCCAACTGAGTAAAAGTACATAAGAATATGAGGGCCGTCCCAGGCACTGACTTCAATTCCGGGAATTGACAGAACCGAACTGTCGATCCTCTCTGCCTCAAGCACTCCGCTGATCTGGTTATGATCCGTTATTGAAAGCCCGATTCCCTTAAAACGGGCAAGTTTTAGTGCATCTTTTACCCGTGTATGCGAATCGGAATGATTTGTATGGAAGTGCATGTCCACTCCGGTCAAACCCTTTTTTTTCAGTTCGCCATAATCGGGATAGCCAAAAACAACCTTGGGATGCGGGTTATTTTTATTGAAT
>DAOVRB010000216.1 GCA_030628325.1 Methanomicrobiaceae archaeon
CCGTTTTAATATTAAATTTGATAAATTCGATCCTTTTGCAGAAGCCCGGGCGATCGCCCATGTGGCAGAACTCGGTGCAGGTTTTGAGGTCATTGCTTTTGAGAATGCCTGTGATATAGTGGTCTCGCGCCACAGGTCGATTGGCAAGGGCGGGTGGAGCCAGAACAGGTATGTACGGAAGGTGCATGGTGCGGTCCGGGAGAGAGCACGTGGTATTGAGGATGCCTTAAATGAGGCCGGGCTGAAATACGAAAGGTCTGAGGTAAAGGCATTTGGTGGCCTTGGAAGGGTGAATTTTTGTGTCTCTGCCTCCCGCACTCTTGTGCCCGTACGTTCGTACAGGGGACTTGATGTACAGGTGAAGGTTACGGGCAGGCGGCTTGACCGTATCCGTTTTAAGCCTGTAGAAAGGAAGCAAAAATATCTTATTGTCGGGCTGGATCCCGGAACAACAATCGGGATTGCCGCTCTGGATCTTGACGGGCAGCTTGTACACCTGAAGAGTTCACGCCAGATGTCTATGGCAGATGTGGTGGAGGAACTGTACAATATCGGAAAACCGCTTGTCATCGCTTCGGATGTTGCGCAGATGCCTGCTTCGGTAGAGAAGATCCGCCGTGCATTTAATGCAGTGGCATACTCGCCGCGTGAGGACCGGTCACAGGAAGAAAAAGTCTCAGTATGTTCCGGTTTTTCATATAAAAACGACCATGAGCGTGATTCTCTCTCAGCTGCCGTTGAGGCGTGGCGTCACTACAAAAACAAGTTCACGAGCATTGCAAAACGTGTGCCTGCAGGTTATAATCTTGATGAGGTCCGCGCCGGTGTTGTACGGGGTCTTTCAATTGAACAGGTGCTTGGCGGGATTTCTGCGGGTGTCACAACAGGGGCTGAAGAGAAACCGGATAAGAAATCCGGTGCGAAAGCGGATGAGGCTGTAATTACGCGTCGTGATGAGACTGTTGCAAGGCTTGACGGGATGATAAAGAGCCTTCGCGGGCATATCTCAGATCTGCAGGCCGAGACTGAAAAAAAGGATTCTGAAATTCGTCGTCTTACCGGTATTCTCATGCATGAGAGAACTAAAAAAGCTGAGTTGTTAAAGACGAATACAGAGATTGTCAGGCGTGAAGCGATTATTAAAAGTCAGAAAAAAAGGCTGAGAAGAGAGGAGCGGAGGAGTAAGAAGTTCCTCGGGCAGATAAAACGGCTTAAGAAATTTGCAGACCTCCAGATGGGCAACGAACATATCCCTGTGAAGGTGCTTGAATCACTGACACGCGATGATATCCGGTTTCTTGATGATGATCTGGGGATTGGTGAGGGCGATATAATTTATGTCCGCAAAACATCCGGCTGGGGCAGGAGTGCTGTTGATTTTTTCTCAACAGAGAATATTTATGTACTTATTGCAGGGAGTACGCCTGATGAGAGTCTGGTCTCTCTTTTCAGGGAGAAAAAGATCCCCCTGATCTTGTCGTCAGAAGTAAAGATGGATTTGAGAGGGCGAACCGGCACCCTGCACCGGGGTGACCTTGAAAAGGCTCTTTCTAAGTGGAGATCTGATCAGGAGTTGTATGAACGCAAAAAGAGGGAACAGATGCTTGAGTCCATTGTCAGCGAGTACAGGAGCGAGCGTGAAGTGGAGGTGAGGCGGCGTGAATGATTGTGACTGTGCTTGTGATTGTGAATGTGATTGTGTTGTAATGCCTGTGAGTGATCTATGGATAATGCCTGTGGGGGTGAGAGAAGAGTGAGTTGTTGTAAGGGTTGTAAGAGTTGTAGGAGTTGCGGAGGTGAACTGGCGTGGATGACCGGAGACTTGTGAAACTTGTGGGGGAGATTATCGGGAGTGAGAGGATTGAGGATGACTGTGCAGTCCTGCCGTTTGGTGAGATCTGTCTTGTTGTGAGTACAGATATGCTCCATGAAACAACGGATTTCCCGGAGGGGATGACAGACTGGCAGGCCGGGTGGATGTCAGTTGCGGTTACACTCTCTGATCTGGCTTCCACCGGTGCAGAACCGCGATATCTTCTCCTTGCTGTCGGACTGGATGATGCAAACCGTCTTTCCGGTATCATGCAGGGTGCCCGTGACTGCTGTGTGAAATATGGTGCCGAACTTGTGGGTGGTGATGTGGACTCACATAGTGAACTGACTATTGTGAGTACAGGGATTGGCAGTGCGGCACCTGAAAATATTGTGCGGAGGAAGGGTTCGGTTCCCGGGGATTTAATCTGTATTACGGGCACTCCCGGTTGTGCAGAGGCAGGTCTTAGCGGGTACGCAGAACACAGAGAAGCACTTCTTGAACCAAAACCGCACGTCAGGGAGGGTGTCCTGCTCGGGCGGGCAGGTGTTTCTGCGATGATGGATGTCTCAGACGGGCTTGTGATCTCTCTCTATGATCTTATGGATGTAAATGACTGTGGTTTTTCTATAGAATCAGAAAAAATACCGCTGCCAGAGGGAGTGCCTGCGGATCTGGCACATTCCATGGCTCTCTATGGCGGGGGTGACTTTTACCTGCTCTTTACCTGTTCTCCTTCACAGTATCCGGTTTCTGGTGTTGATGCAGTTGTTATCGGTGAAGTGACTGCTGAGAGCGGTGTACTGGTTGACGGGGTGCCTGTTGAGAAGAGAGGGTATCTGCATACGTGGGAGTGAGAGCTCTTGTGGGGTGCAGTTGTTATGTGAGACCTCTATTGCATCGGAGTCGCATTTGCACTTGCATTCTGGCGTAGCAGGAAGATTAAGATAAATAAAAGTAATTTTATGGAAACGTGTATGGTGGCTTCACTTCAGATGGTGTTTGATAAAACACACCCTTATAATTATCATTTGCTATTAAAGTCAATTAAATATTATCCCTGAATTTCTTTAATATCATCTTTTTTTGATTGTCTGCATTCCTTCTGTCGGGTTTAAAAGCTTTAAATTATAGTTTCCATCCATCATTTTTTTTGCAGATTTAATCAGGCTTTTGTCAAGCGTTATAAAATAATCAGCACCATTCAGGATGGAGGTTGTTAAAATAGTTGCATCCTGTGTCTTTGATTCTTTAACCAGAAATAAAATTGAAGATAAAATGCTCCAGTACTGATCATCATCCCAAGGGGAGACTTCTGGAATAATAGTAATTCCGTGATTTTCAAATAAAAAATCAAACGATTTAAGTGTCTGTTGATATATCTTCAGATATATTTCCTCGGGGATGTCTGGATTATTTCTCGAATCCCGCCATCTTGAAATAGGGATTCCCTGCCTAAAAAACAGAATGCTTCTCACTTCATCGCGGATCGCAGAAAAAAGTTCGTTTGATGTAAGAGTCGTAATATAAAATTCATCTTCGAGACCGGTCTTTCTCCTTGTTAATATCTCATCTATAAAATCAATAGCCGGGGTATATCTTTTGGTATAAACATCAATGAACTCACCAGAAAGATCATGTAAAGAACAAATACTTTTAAGGACTCCTCCGTTTCCCAAAATCCA
>DAOVRB010000095.1 GCA_030628325.1 Methanomicrobiaceae archaeon
ACGGTTAGAATATTGAATTTGCAGCCATTATTGGTTGTTTTTTCAAAAATTATGCGCCTATAATTTAGGCACACGATGGGGCCGATTTTGATCTAATTTGCTCGCCAATAATGCCCCAGATTTTAAAAGAATAGCCCGCACGCCAGTTATTTTTAAAACGATGCGCCTAATGATGCCGGGAAGTTAGGTTTTATGACAGGCATACCTGTATTTCTGCTATTTTTCTTTCTGCCCTTAATCCCTTTTCTGAAACGCTCCCACTATATGAAGAAGTGCCCTCTCTGCGGATGGGAGACAGCCGGCAGTGAATTATTCTGTCCCTGCGACGGAAGCAGACTCGTTTCTGAAGCTGACTTCAGAGAGTGAAATGAGAGATACGGGAATTTTAATCTCATAGAGTTCCATGCAGGGGACTGGTCTGAAAGGTTTATCTGCATAATTTTTTACTGTCCCTCTGTCAACTACAATATTCATTGCTCTTAAAATTTTAGAGATATAATTATAGGGGTGCCTGTTTTTGTTTGCAATGCAGAAGTCAACTATAGGTGCGCCGACTCTGGTGCCCGGGTAAAAAGGAGAATCGGCATACAGGAGTTTTCCACACCCTGTGCAGTGATACCTTTTAACAAAAACATGGATATTTTTTGTTCTGTCTCCATCAATAATCGTAGCAAATTTCTTTTTTTTTGTGTCATGCCCTTTAATTTCACTCCCGCAGGACGGGCAGATTCCGTTTCCCAAAAAGACCATATTGTCCATTCCTGCAATGCCGCCTGTGATTAGTTCAACGATCATCGGAGGTAGTAATATTTGTCTCATGTTTGCGCCCGTGCCTTTTGTGGACTCTCTGTGTTAAGTTGTTATTGTTTATGTAAATGGTCATCATTTATCAACATGTGGGTAAATCTGTCTGAAGTCCACCGTTGTTCTACATGTTTTGGGAGGCCAAACGATCTCCTTAAATATGGAAAAAATAGAATTTTCTGTGTTCGAGGTATGACTATGGATCTGAAATACGTTCAAACAACCTGCCCCTACTGTGGGACAGGTTGCACATTCAACCTCGTGGTAAAAGATGGCAAGGTAGTCGGTACAGCTCCGTACCAGCGCTCCCCTGTCAACGAAGGAAGGGTATGCCCCAAGGGTACCTACGCCCACGAGTTTGTCAACAGAGAAGATCGCCTTAAAGTGCCGCTTATCAAAAAGAACGGCAAGTTTGAGGAGGCAACCTGGGATGAGGCATACAAACTCATCGCAGAAAAGTTCAAGGGATACAAACCAAGTGAGATTGCTGTGCTTTCATCAGCCCGGACCTCAAATGAGGAGAACTACGCTCTGATGAAACTTGCACGTGGTGCATTCAAAACAACTCACATAGACCACTGTGCACGTCTCTGCCATTCATCAACTGTGGCAGGTCTTGCTGCATCATTCGGTTCAGGTGCAATGACCAACTCTATTGATGACATTGCTGAGTCAAAGTGCGTCTTTATTATTGGTTCAAACACATTTGAGCAGCACCCGCTCATCGGCCGCAAAATTATGGCGGCAAAGAAGAATGGTGGCAAACTCATCTACGCTGACCCCCGTTACACCTGTACCGGGAAGCAGGCTGACCTGTATATGCAGTTTAAGTCAGGAGCAGACGTTGCAATTTTCAACTGCCTGATGGGTGAAATCATCCGTAATGGCTGGGAAGACAAGGAATGGATTGCAACCCGCGCCAAGGGCTTTGATGAGCTCAAAGAGATGGTGCTCAGGGATGACTATCTGCCTGAGAATGTCGAGAAGATCTCCGGTATCCCGGCAGAGCAGCTAAGGACAGCTGCAGAGTGGATCGGAACCGCAGAGTCGTCTACACTTCTCTATTCAATGGGTATCACTCAGCACACCGTAGGTGTGGACAATGTAAAATCCACTGCAAACCTCCAGATGCTTACCGGCAACATCGGCAAGCGTGGCGGTGGTGTGAATGCACTCCGTGGCCAGAACAATGTGCAGGGTGCCTGTGATATGGGTGCACTGCCTGTGGTATTCACCGGTTACCAGAAGGTTATCGACCCCGCAGCTTACAAGAAATTCGAAGATGCATGGGGCTTCCCTGATGGAATCTGTGCAGCTGCGAACGGTTATGAAGTCACTACGATGGTGAACGTTCTCGCCGACAACCCAGGTGAGCTCAAAGGCATGTACATCATGGGTGAAAACCCGATGCTCTCTGATCCTGATCTGACCCACGCTGAGCATGCGTTTAAGAACCTTGACTTCCTTGTCGTGCAGGATATCTTCCTGACCGAGACTGCTGAATTCGCAGATGTTGTTCTGCCTGCAGCCTGTTATGCAGAGAAGGTTGGTACACAGACCTCAACCGAGCGTCGTGTCCAGATGTGGAGAAAGGCACAGGATCCACCTGGCGATGCAAAACTTGACTGGAAGATCATCGCAGAAGTGGCTGCGGCAATGGGCTATGCAGATCAGTTTGCATGGGAATCTGCTGAGGATATCTTCAATGAAATCGCAGAACTAACTCCGTCCTATCATGGTATGAACTATGAGCGTCTCGCAAAGCCTGAGGCACTGCACTGGCCATGCCCCGCTCTTGACCACCCGGGAACTCCAATCCTGCATATCGGCAAGTGTGCACACCCTGATGGTAAGGGCGTCATGCACGCACTTGAGTGGAAACCACCTGCAGAGGTACCTGATGACGAGTATCCGTTCATCCTCACTACCGGACGTATTCTCTTCCACTGGCACACCGGTTCAATGACCCGCCGTTCAGAGACTCTTGACAAAGAGGTTCCGACCGGATTTGTCGAGATCAACACCGAGGATGCAAGGGCTCTTGGTATCAAGGACAAAGAACTTGTCAGGGCAAGTACCCGCCGTGGTGTGATAGATGTTCCGGCAAAGGTGACCCGGGATATCATGAAAGGCGTCATGTTCATGCCATTCCACTTTGCTGAATGTGCGGCAAACAGGCTGACCAACAATGCACTTGACCCGATCTGTAAGATTCCGGAGTTCAAGGCATGTGCTGTTAAAATTGAAAAGATTCAGGAGGCCTGAAAATGTCAGCAAAAGGCGATATGTTATATGCATGGGCAAACGATGCAGACATCCTTGAGAAGGGTGAGTGCGGCGGAGCCGTTACAACTCTTCTGAAGTATGCACTTGAGAGTGGAATGGTTGACGCTGTGCTTGCAGTTCAGAAGGGATATGATATCTATGATGCAACTCCTGTGTTCATCACAGACCCTGCAGAAATCATAAAGACCGCTGGTTCACTACACTGTGGTACACTTCTGCTCCCAAAGCTGATCAAGAACTGGTTAGGCGGTGCAAACGACATGAAGATTGCAGTCACAGTGAAAGGCTGTGATGCAAAGGCAATGTACGAACTTGCAAAGCGTGAGCAGATAAATCTTGACAATGTTATCATGATCGGTCTGAACTGTGGTGGTTCCGTAAGCCCGGTTTCAGCACGTAAGATGATTGCTGACAAGTTTGAGACCGACCCTGACACTGTTGTCAAGGAAGAGATCGACAAAGGTCAGTTTATCATTGAGACTGCCGACGGTCACAAGGGCATCTCCATTGATGACCTTGAAGAGGAAGGCTACGGCCGCCGTGCCAACTGTCAGCGCTGCAAAACAAAAGTTCCACGTCAGGCAGATCTTGCATGTGGTAACTGGGGTGTTATCGGTGATAAGGCTGGTAAGGCAACCTTTGTTGAAGTATGCAGTGATAAGGGTGCGGAACTTCTTGACGCAGCAGTTAAGGCAGGTGCACTTGCAACTGAGGATCCAATCCCCAAAGGAATTGTAATCCGCGGTAAGATTGAGAACGCAATGTTCAAACTTGCTGACAAGTACCGTGAGAAGCAGTTCTCTGAACTTGGTGAGAGCACTGACCGCTTAAAGTTCATCATGGATGAGACTTCAAAGTGTATCAAGTGTTACCAGTGTATTGAGAACTGTCCGATCTGCTACTGTAAAGAGTGCAGTACCAAGAAGGCTCACCTTGTGACTCCTGGACAGGTGCCACCGCCATTCATGTTCCACCTGATTCGCTATTCACACATAGCTGATTCATGTATCAACTGTGGTCAGTGCGAAGAACTTTGTGCAATGGATATCCCAAATGCACTGTTCATGCACTCACTTCAGACTGAGATGGAGAAAATGTTTGGCTTCACACCTGGTGTCAACATGGACCTGCCGATTCTTGCACTTGTTGAAGAACCTGCAGAGCGTGACCGTCTCTCCGCTACCGGCTCTGACCAGATCTTTGACATCTTCAAATAATCTTTTTTTTATACCAGGTCCGGATAGCATCAGATGATCTATTCCCGATTGACAGATGTATTCCCTATATTTTGTGTATCTTAGATCTGGCCTCTATTGGTGAATTCCGGATTGATAGTGGATTTTCTGTATTTTGGAAATTCTGATTATATTGGCGAACGTTTCTTTTTGGACTTCATGTTGATTCCTGATCCATTCCGAATCTCACTCTGAGTTTTGTCCTGACTTTCACCCGGGCTTTTATCCTGCCTGCATTTGCGCCCTGACTTGTCAACAGGACAAGCAAACTTGTTTTTTGTACAATAAATCAGAGTAATTTTATGCATCCTGTTCGTAGTTTTATCATGAAATGGGGATTTTCAGGAACTGCTGATGCAATATTTGGTCTCACAAAACACGGAACTGATGTAAAAACAGAGGTGCTTGCGGGCACTGTCACATTTATGACTATGGCCTATATCATAGTCGTCAACCCTGCAATCCTCGTTGCGGCAGGCATTCCATTCGGTCCGTCAATGGTCGCCACCATCCTCAGCGCCATATTCGGGACACTGATAATGGGTGTATATGCCAATCGTCCCTTTGCCATTGCACCATATATGGGCGAGAACGCCTTTGTCGCATACACGGTCTGCGGTGTTCTCGGATATTCCTGGCAGACAGCGATCGGTGCCGTCTTTATCAGCGGTATCCTGCTCCTGATTCTCACAGTAGCAGGTGGTCGGAAGTTAATGTCAGAAGCAGTCCCACAGAATCTGAAATACAGTTTTTCTGTTGGTATTGGTCTCTTCATCACTTTCATTGGTCTTGTCAATACCGGTATTGTAGTTCCCGCCAACGGAGGCGGGGTGCCTGTCATGGTCGGAGCACTTGCTTCCCCTGAAGTTATGCTTGCCATCTTTGGTTTCCTCCTGATATCTGCGCTCCTGATCAGAAAGGTTAAGGGTGCAATCCTGATCGGCATGATCGCAACGTCGTTTCTTGCTTTTGTCATGGGGACTGCAAAGGCACCTGAGGCGTATTTCAGCATGCCGCTGGACATCACCCCCATACTGTTTCAGCTTGATATAACCGGCGCACTTTCATGGGGTTTTTTTGCGGTTATTCTTACGATGTTTACGA
>DAOVRB010000187.1 GCA_030628325.1 Methanomicrobiaceae archaeon
AAATTCATTGAGAGTAACTGCAAACCATCACCGGTTTGTCATATGTAATAACTGATAGATAATGTATGACCATCTCACCCTCTGAGCCAATCCAACCTTAACGAATTTCGTCATCATGGTATCGTTTGCAGATAAATACGGAACCAGGCTCCTCAATGGCATCATCGATAAAGGAACGCCAATAACAAAACTCTTCTCCCATATGGACCTGATTCCCGGTGAAAACCCCAATAAAATTGAAAATTGCTGAATTAATGCAATGCTTCAGCAATCAGGCAAACGAGAATATTTCAGGCAATTTTACAATCCCAAATCAGGTTTTATAGTAAATCCTTATGGTTCCCTTTGCAGGCATGTCTACATGGGGTTCGACTATAACAACAAGCCCCTCATCACCGTGCTGCTCAATAATATCATCTGTGATTCCGCCATAAAACCCGACATATCCGACAGCATTTCGATCGAATGATGATGAGGTCTCGTATTCATAATAATTTCGCCAGTTTCCCATATACTCATCAAGCTGGCTGGCGGTTGAAATCCTTAAATCAACAGGAGCATCGTTTTCTGTTTTAATCTCAATCTTCAGATCCTTAAACAGGATTCCGTTTACGTTAGGTCTTTCATAGAGATAGCCTCCTTTAGAGAGATCAATCTCAGATTCTCCCCAAAAAATCCATTCCCCGCCGGTCTGAACATCTATTCCCTCTGAACCGGATTCCTTCGCCTCCTCACCGATAAACTGCCCGGATAGTTCCCCAAGCTCACCGGCAGCATCGGTAATTCCCTCTGCCACCTCTCCGGCCAGCAGGTCGGTGTTGATCTCCCCCTGATCGGTTGTGCATCCGGAGACTAAAAGAGCCGCAGCCAGAAACAGTACAGCAGCAATTCCGAAATTTTTCATGATATACTTATCAGAAGTCGGGGTTATAATGATGACTCTTCTCCATGTGTTGGACAGACTCCCTCTCATGAACACATTCTGCCACAATATATATACATTTTTAAACGAATGTGGAAACATTGCCTACCGACACCTGAGAGATGTGCAGGATGACAGAGATACATATCGTTTCCAACAGGCTTCCCATCAGCATTGAAAGAGAAGACGGGAAACTCCTGGTAAAACAGAGCATTGGAGGGCTTGCTACAGGACTCGGGTCTTTGTACCGGTCACACGATTGCACCTGGACAGGATGGCCAGGCATTTCAGTTGAAAAGAGCAGCAAAGAAGAGGATGAAGTAAACAGACTGACCAGAGAAGAATTATGCAACCCTGTTTACCTAACATCTGCAGATATTAACGATTACTACCACGGATTTTCAAACTCAACTCTCTGGCCACTTTTTCATTATTTTCGCTCCAGAGTAACATGTAACAGTAAACAGTGGAAGACATACAATAATGTGAACAGGAAATATCTGGCGGCTTTACATAAGATCTATAAGCCCGGAGATATCATCTGGGTCCATGATTATCACCTGCTTCTCCTTCCGGAAATGTTACGCGAAGAGTTCCCTGATGCAACAATAGGTTTTTTCAATCACATCCCTTTCCCGTCATATGAGATATTTCGGGCACTCCCGTGGCGAAGGGAGTTACTTAAGGGCATGCTCGGGGCAGACCTCATCGGATTTCATACATACGACTACGTCAGACATTTCCTTGACTGTGTAGACAGGATATTGGGATACAGACACACACACGGGGAGATATCTGCAGGCAACCACCTGATTAAAGTGGATTCATTCCCGATGGGTATTGATTATAACAGATTTAAAAACGCTGTATCTGAAAAAACAGTGCAGGATGAGATCAAAAAGATCAGGCAGACCTATGAGGGTTATAAGTTACTCCTCTCGTTTGACCGTCTGGACTATACAAAAGGAATTATCAGGCGCCTGAAAGCGTTTGACACATTCCTAAAAAGAAACCCGGAATACCATGGTAAGGTGGTACTGATTCTCATTGCAGTCCCTTCAAGAACGGCAGTCAGTCACTACCGGCAGTTAAAGAAGCAGGTTGACGGACTTGTGGGGAGCATTACAGGCAGGTACGGGACTCTGGACTGGACTCCGATCCGTTATTTCTATGACACACTTCCTTTTGAAAGCCTTATTGCCACATACCATGTGGCGGATGTGGCACTTGTAACACCACTCAGGGATGGTATGAACTTAATGGCAAAAGAGTTCCTTGCCACAAGAACAGATGGCAGCGGTGTACTGATACTGAGCGAGATGGCAGGCGCCTCATCAGAACTGGGTGAGGCAATTGTCATCAATCCTTTTAACAGAAATGAGTTTGTAGAGGCGATAGAAACCGCACTTTCCATGCCGGCAGAAGAGCAGGTCAGCCGTAACAGGCAGATGCAGGAGAGGCTGAAACGGTATCAGGTAGAAGACTGGGCGTATGATTTCATCCATCAACTGAAAGCGGCAAAAGAAGAGAACATTCAGCGTGGAGCACGCATTCTTACCAGAACTGTAAGATCAACTCTTCTTTTAAATTACAAAAAGGGCAAAAAAAGGCTGATCTTCCTTGATTATGACGGGACACTCGTTCCGTTTAAGGATCGTCCGGAATTTGCAGTTCCGGATGAAAAATTATTGAAATCACTGGAATTACTCTCAGCCATCCCGGGTAATGAAGTAGTAATTATCAGCGGCAGGGACCGTGAGACTCTTGATCTCTGGTCCAAAGGGTTATTCATAGGTATTGTCGCCGAACATGGTATCTGGATCCGTAAAGCAGGGTCAGAGTGGGAGATGATAGAACCACTCCGGAATAACTGGAAAGAAGAGATCCTTATGGTTCTGAAACTCTATGTTGACAGAACACCCGGTTCATTTATTGAGGAAAAAGAGTTCTCACTGGCCTGGCATTACCGGAAAACAGATCCGCTTCTTGGTGAGACCCGGGCCAGAGAGTTAAAAGACCAGCTCATGTTTATTACAGCCCACATGAACCTTGAGGTGCTGGAAGGAAGTCGGGTCATTGAAGTTAAAAATGCTTCAATCAACAAGGGAAAAGCGGCATTAAAATGGCTTTCAGATGGAGAATGGGATTTTGTACTGGCAGTCGGTGACGACTGGACTGATGAATACCTCTTTGATGTTATGCCAAAAGACGCTTATTCCATAAAGGTGGGTTTCACCCGGTCAAAAGCCAGGTATAACATTCCATCCATAAAAGATGTGAGAACTCTTATTGATGACTGCATTCAGACAGGGAAATCCTGTACTGAAGTAACCGGAGAAGAGAAAAGGAAGGAGTACTTATGAGAAGCCTTGAAGATTACCGCGGAATTGTAAGTGACAACATAATATATGATATCCACAAAAAAGCACGCGAACTCTACGGAAAACACATTGTTCACATAAACTCGACATATCAGGGTGGCGGGGTGGCAGAGATGATCTCATCGGTTGTCCCGTTAATGAATGATATCGGAATCAGTACGGGGTGGCGTATCCTGCATGGGAATCCTGATTTTTTTACGATTACAAAGAAATTCCATAACGCTATGCAGGGCGAGTCCATTCACTTTACTGAAATTAAAAAGGATCTCTACCAGAAAGCAAGTGAGGATTTTCAGATATACAATCGCATTGATCATGATTGTGTAATTATCCATGACCCTCAGCCCCTGCCACTGATAAAATACTACACAAAACATCAGCCATGGGTATGGCGGTGCCATGTTGACCTCTCAAACCCGAACCCTGAAGTCTGGGAATTTATAAAAAAATTCCTGCTGAAGTATG
>DAOVRB010000176.1 GCA_030628325.1 Methanomicrobiaceae archaeon
ATCAAGCGCTTTTTCAAAACTGTTTACTGCTTCTTCATACCTGCCCTGGTCAAGCAGGCTTCTCCCTTTTTCAATAAGGGGGTTGGGATTCTTCCCCTGTCCAAAGATGTTGTCAAATATTGCCATGGGAATTTGAGCACTCCTGTTTTCTGATCTGTTATATTAGTGCAGTTACCAAAATATCTTTTGAACAGGTTCGTGAAAGGAGAAATACCTGTTGGCTGTTAAATTATAGGGGACATTCTGGTGAAGGAGAGAGGGGCGGTAATCGGGTTTCACCGGGATGTACCTGACAAAAACGGAGATATTACCTGTTAGGATAAAATTTCACATACACGTTTACCATAGTTCAAAAAGAAACGTTCGCCACTATAATATGAATAGTATGGATGAAATCCTGTTGATATTAAGTGATATTAGTGATTGGTGAAGAGCACAATGACCGGATGCAGTGAAAAGAACTTTGAAGAAATTCTTGAGATGACAGGTGAGATGGAGCATCTTGCTGAACTGATCAGGCACCTTTCGAAAGACAGAGAAGGAGCATCCCCTGACTGGATGATGGAAAAAGTCATCCATCCTGTTCTTGATGAACTTGAGAGTTATATTTCCTCTCATGTCTCAGAAGAGATTTCCATTAGAGAACTAAAATCCTTAATTCATGGATGGATTGAAGAGTGTCTGAATGTCTGAATTTGTATGATTGTCAAAAAGTGACGTTCGTAACTATAATATCTGAAAAATATGTTGCAATGTTCCAAACATTTATGTATTTGTGCGCATATGAGTAATAGTGTGGTGTTAATACCACATGGGATAAGGTGAAAAATATGCCAGGATTTGACAGAAGAGGTCCGGAAGGAAGAGGGCCTCTGACAGGGAGAAGGCTGGGGTACTGTGCAACAGACAGGCAACCTCAGGCAACAGAACAGGGTGATGAGGAAACAGAGCAGGCAGGAGTTGCCGGCCAGCCACCAGTATATGGACTCGGACGTGGGGGACTGCCTATGGGCGGTGGCCGCGGGCGGGGCTTTGGTGCCGGTGCCGGACGTGGAGATCTGCCTGTGGGCCGTGGACGAGGTCGCAGAGGACGTTTCTTCTAACCCCAAAACTATTTAGAAAAAATTATAATCAGAAACCCAGACTCCAGAGATGTCAGATTTTCTTCTCCACATGTGAAATTTGTGACTGAATACGAGTTTAACTTCCATAGGAAGTCGGGCTTAGTGGTAAACGTCTGTTTTTAGGATTCTAGTGGCGAACGTTTTGTTTTGGACTATAAATCATAGCAAAGTCTGATTATATTCAGCATTATTGAAAAAAATATTTGCTGCTATATTATTTGAGATCTGCCTTTTTTAGAGTGAAACGGATTGCAAGACCCTCTGTTGGTTTATCCGGAACTCTGTCTTCAGCATGAATACTGCCGCCGTACAATTCAACGAGCATCCTGCAGATTGAAAGCCCCAAACCCTTCCCGTGCCTGCTTATTTCACCCTCGCAAAACCGGTTAAAGAGACCTGTCTTTCGTGTGTCTGTGAGTCCCGGGCCTGTATCCTCAACTGAGACAAGGACTGTCTCTTTGTCAGCTTCTTCTGCTTTAATGACAATTTCTGCGTCTTCTCCGCCAAATGAAACACTGTTTGTGATCAGGTTATCAAAGACATCTGACAGCATACTGTCGGCGGTTACTTTTAATCCGGTTGGTCTGTAACTGATTTTAGTTTCAGGGAACATCCTGATTTTGTTTTCTATGACAGAATCGAGGTCTGTTGAAACCAATGGTGAGGATTTTTCATGAACTTTCCTGATTAATGACACCTGTTTGATTATCCTGACACTATATCTTATCCCGGTGATAAGTTTGCTCACGAATATCTGTTCTTTATCATCAACAAATCCATCCAGTAATTCTGCATACCCGAGAGATACAGTGTTTGCATTGTTGATGTCATGCGCCATGATATCGATATACAGGTTTGCCTCTTTGCCTGATTTTTCTGCTTTCTGATGTAGTATGTTGCGGAATATAACACTGCCAAGCTCTTTTCCTATTGATTCGAGCATCTTCTTTTCTCCGGGTGTAATCTCTTTTTGGGCTACTGACGCCAGAATCAATCCGCCTACAATTTTTGTGCCTGCTATAAGGGGAATGATGGAAAGTGAAGAGAATAAATCCTGCTCCGACTCCCCCGGTTCCTGCGGTGTTTTATCACTGATTTTAACAGAATGAAGATATTTTGGAATACCATCCGTAAAAACGTCTGAATATGGTGGAGTGGTTATATCAAGGTTTTTGAGGGCATTTTCCAGTATTGGGATATTCTGTTTGTCCCTGCTTTTCAATATCACATGTTTTGGTTTTTGCAGTCTGCCGTCAGTGAGGAATATCGCTCCCATCTCGTAATCCGGAAGTCTTGTGATCATCTCCAGTGATGTTTCCATGCAGTCATTAACACTTTCTGATGAATTTGCTGCTGCAATGACTCCATTTATGGTCACAAGCTTGTTGTTCTGGCGTTTCAGACGTTCCTCATCGTTTTTCCTCTCTGTGATGTCGGTTATTGTAAACACTATTTTGTTGTCAGGCAGGGTACCTGCGGATATCAGGACTTCATGCTTCTGGTGGCTGTTGACCAGTTGCATCTCATAATCTGAAACAGTGCTATCTGTTTTGAGTTTTTTAAGGAAGTCTTTCCGGGTCTCCTCATCCGGCCAGAGATCATTTAGTGTTGCGGAACTGGTGGTGAGGCCTATTTTCCTGAACATGAGGTCGCAGGGATGGTTTGACTCAATCAGTTCCCATGTTTTGCTGTTGACCAGACATATACCGCTGCCTGAATGTTCAAAAATATTCTGGTACTTCATCTGGTTTGTTTTGATATGTCCTGAGAGAAGTGAGGTTGCAACACCTACACTGACATATACATAAAACTGCATGGTAGCGAGGAGAAGGTCAATGTTATGTGGGAATGCCATAACGTATATTATCAGGAGGTAGAATAGTCCAAAAAATGTGGAAATCAGTATCCCACGCCGTGGAAACAGAAGAGCAGAGAATATTATCGGGAAATAAAAGAAATGGGAAATTACCATTGTGGTATTCTGGGATACCATGTTGAACATAACTTCCATTATGAAAAACGAGAGGATTACAGTGCCTAATATGAAAACCAGAGTGAGTTCCTCACGTTTTGTATGTTTAAATATTTTCATGTCTTTTTCAATCATTTATATATGTTCTATTATCTCATTTGTATATCTATTTTTTGTCTGGAATTTATTCGGCTGGTTCGGTTAATTTCAGTTATTCAGGCTGTGCCAGAATATCTTCCGTCAAGTTGTGATATATAATACTTCCTCAAAATAAAACCTGAATTATTGTTATTTTGTCATGGATGTGCTGTTGTGTCACAGCCTATATTGTTAGTTTCAGTTATGATCTGTATTATGTGTATGTATGGACTTCAAAACTGCGGTACCTGACCTGGAGAGTGTGGTATCTGGTTAGTATCTGTTATGTATGCGGACTGGTGTGTGATGGTGGATACAATGCTACTCCCCGTACTACCCAACACTCCCTGACCCGATAATTTTGTGATTCAAACCACAGATATATTGAATATGAAGATCACATTTACAATCAGTGATTGAAAATGGTTCATTTAACTGAAGAAATAAAAACAGCCATGGCTACCATGAAAGTGTTCCCTGTTGCAACAGCATCTGCTGACGGGTGGCCGAATGTAGTGCCTATTGGTTTTGTGGAACTTGTTGATGACGAGGTTATCTGGCTTGCTGACAATTTTATGCTTAAGACTCTTGCAAATGTGAAGGAAAATCCGAAGATTTCAATCTATGTCTGGGGTCCGGAGACAAAGGGCTGTTTCCAGATAAAAGGGTTTGTTGAAGTTAAGACCAACGGTCCTGAATTTGAGAAGATG
>DAOVRB010000162.1 GCA_030628325.1 Methanomicrobiaceae archaeon
GAGACCCAACATTCTCAGAGTATCCGGATTTTCTCATTTCTCATTATATAGCAGACATTTATTACCATCATAATGACTTACGGGGTTTTCATCAAACAGTGCCTGAAATCCCCTGTGCTTCATGCATCTGTTTCAGGAAACCTTTGTACACCATCCCATGAGGGGTGTGAAGCGCCTGATCGTGTATGCAATTGGTTCAAAAAAAACGTTCGCCACTATAATACTCAAACCAATAGCACCACAGCCCGGCTTTCCTGCCTTCCTGCTCTCTCATCACCTTCATCATCCCCATCTCTTATCATAGAAAGAACCTGACAATCCCCCTAAAGTTAGGTTGTCCTAAATTATCCGAATTTCAGAATAACTCTGGAAAAAACCCGAAATTGTTTAGGCACCAGATTATCAGTCCCTAATTGGCTATACTGTTCTGAAAAATTAGTATGATATTAACCGAACTACATCCTGATGAATGTGCACAAATCTCTGGAATTGTCGGAGGAGCAGGGCTCAGACAGCAGCTCTGCCTCCGTGGATGTTCTCAGGGATGTACGGTAAGGATGATCAGTTCTTCCCGTGGTCCGGTTATTGTCTGGATTAATGGGTCAACCCTTGCACTTGGAAGAGGGATGGCACAGAAGATCACCGTAAAAAAATGTTAAACAGTGTTACACAGGTGTTAAATTTGAAAATGAAACTTTCCGAAATGGAATTCGGCGCAGAAGGCGTTATAACTGAGATAAATACGGAAAAACAGAAGATTAACGCGATGGGAATCCGTGTGGGAAAAAAGCTGAAAATGATTACAAAACAGCCCATCAAAGGTCCTGTTGTCTCAACCTGCGGAGAGCTGGAAGTTGCAATGGGCGTTGACCTCGCATCACAGGTTGTCGTAGACGTTGACTGATTTTTTAAAAACGGGAGATGTTGTAAGATGAGTAAAAAAGCAGCAAAAATCCTTCTCGTGGGCAATCCCAACGTGGGGAAAAGCGTTATTTTTAACAGGTTAACCGGGTCTGATGCAGTTGTATCAAACTACCCTGGCACCACAGTTGATTATACAGAGGGCACTTTCATATCAGGCAAACAGGAGTATACGGTCATTGACGTACCTGGTGCATATTCCCTTGAAGCCAGAGACAAAGCAGAGGAAGTCGCAGTCAGGATGCTCCACGAGCACAGAGATGCCACTGTAGTGGTAGTTCTTGATGCAACGAGAATTGAGCGTGGACTCTATATCGCCCTTGAAACGATTGAGATGGGGAGATCCGTTCTTATCGCACTAAATATGATAGATATGGCACATGACAGGAAAATTTCCGTAGATGACAGAAAACTCCAGAAACTGCTTGGTGTACCGGTCGTTCCCCTCACCGCAATCACTGGTGAAGGGATAATGCAGCTCAGTGACATGATACGCAAGGCACAGGCCAGTGATGTAAAGGACATCCTGGCACGTGCAGAAGGAAGAGCATCCGAACCGGCACAAGCGTCAGGTTGTGCAGGGTGCTGATATGGTATTAAATGAAGACCAACGCTGGAGTCTCGTTGACCTGCTTGCAAAACAGACCATCAGTGCAGGAACTTATAAACAGACAGTCTGGGATGTGATCGGAGAACTCACAGTTAAACCACTGACAGGCATCCCGGTAGCGTTTGCCGTGCTATATGCATTCTGGAGTGTTTTCGGTTCATTTGCCGGAGCACTCTGTACAGACGGTTTCTTTGTTAAATTCTTTGACAACCATTTCCTGCCATGGATGCAGGCTATATGGCCGGACCCAAACAGCATACTATACTTCCTCTTTGTCGGTGATCCACTTGCAGACAACTGCTTTGAGGCGTTTGGTGTACTTACATCAGGTCTGTTTATCGCAATAGGTGTTGTGTTGCCTGCTGTGCTAATCTTCTATCTCATGATGGCCATTCTGGAGGACTCCGGTTATCTGCCGAGGCTTGCAGTTCTCGTTGATACACTCCTTCACAAAATGGGCCTGCACGGCTATGCCATTGTTCCGACAATTCTTGGTCTTGGGTGTAACGTACCTGCTATCACAGCCACACGTATCCTTGAAACAAAGAAACAGCGGTTTATAATGATGACGCTCCTTGCAATCTTCGTACCCTGTGGTGCCCAGCTTGGTATCATGCTGGAAGTAATCCCTGAGAGCGTTGGGTATGTGATGCTCTTCTTACTAATCGGATATGTCGTATTTGGTTATCTCCTGAGCAAGATTGTTCCTGGCACAAATCCTGAAATATTAATCGATGTGCCCCCATACCACATGCCTCAGCGGGCAAATATTACCAAAAAACTCTGGATGCGGACATCTGGTTTTATTATAAATGCCGTACCGTTTGTCCTCCTGGGTGTCCTGTTTATAAACTTACTCTACATTGGCGGAGTCATCCAGTGGCTCTCAGATGTGTTTGCACCGGTCTTTGTGCACTGGTTCGGTGTGCCAAAAGAGACGGCAGGTCCTCTGATTGCAGCGTTCCTGCGTAAGGATCTCGCAGTTGCACAGCTCTCAAATATTGAAATGACACAATATCAGATGATTTCAGCAGTTGTCTTAATCTCAATCTACTTCCCGTGTGTTGCAACCTTTGTTGTGATGCTAAAAGAAGGCTGGAAAGAACTACTCGCTGCAGTGGGGGTCCTCTTCGCTGTTGCGTTCATCTACGGCGGTATTATCCACGCCATCGGCATTCTTCTTGGGGTGGCATAAATGAATACAGAACATAATACAGCACAAATCTACATCGCAGCCCTGGGTCTTGTAACAATGATCCTTGGACTTGTCGACATCCTGGTATGGATCGGATTCACTGGTGGTATTGAATTTGGAATAATGGGAATTGCGGGAGATGACTTCTTCCGCTGGGCCTGGGGAGGCCTTGTGGTCTTCTTAGGCGGTGCCCTCATGCTCTCTGGCTGCAGGAATGTCGGTAATATCCAGGAATTTTCAAAGGTGCTCCTTGGTGCAGCCCTCGTCTGGACCATTGCAGCATGCGATATCTTTGCAATGATCTGTGAAAACATACCGGCAGGAGAAGAGGCACCTGAATTCTTAAACTCATTTGCAGGATTCGTCGGCGGTTTTGCACCACCATATGCACCCGCAGTCATCCTGCTTCCATTCACCCTTGTGATTGCATATTTCTTCTATGCATGGGGTTTTGCAGATGAGAGCTAGACTGATTCTGGTCTCTCTCCTCATGGCCGCCCTTCTCTGCACGACTGCCATGGCACACATGCCGGGAGCAGCGCCGGCGCCTGATGTGGAACTCCTGCCGATACAGATCTATGATGGAAATAAACTGGTTGAAATATCAATCGATGACCTTGCTGCATATCATGGCGAATGTACGGGACAGGGTCCGTCCAAGTGCCCCTGTGTTGTTATTGGATACAGGGCAGCAGAAGCAGGAATCAATGTCCTGTATGGTGATGAAATCCCAGAACGCTCAGATATCAGGATTATAAGTGCATACCCTTCTCTGGGATCTCTCCAGGACTTCCAGTACATAACAGGTACAGGGCCCGGGATGGATTGCAAAGAAACCGGTACCTTTAATCTGATACTGGCAGACGGGACAGAGGTTACAGACTTCTCAAAGAAGAATATCAAAAAAATCTCCGGAAATATAGGTCCTGAAGATTGCAGATTTACTATTATCCGCGAATCTACCGGGGAATCAATTGATCTTGCTATAAATGACGATATATTTCCCTCTGATTACTTTGATCTCCGAAAAAAGGTGAAGATTACAAAGAATGCGACGCCTGAAGAATCCCAAAAATTTTTGGATGAGTACGTAGCCCTGCGTGATGCAGGCCTGACAAAACCCGCATGGGAACTGTTTAAAGGGATTGATGAACCACCGGAAGAGGAACCGGATGTATTTGGTGGCGGAATCTTTCTGAGCATTTTCATCCTCTTTGTTGCCGCCGGGATTATTATTATCAGGAGAAAATAGCTGAAATACCTGGCAGAGAACAATCCTGTTTGACAGAAGATATATCTGCTATAAAATGTGCATAATATGCATTGCGTCCGGAGCTCTGTTTCATGCACTATCATTTTATACAGACTGTGCCAGAATGTCTTCTGACAATTTGTGATATATACCACTTCCTTAAAA
>DAOVRB010000212.1 GCA_030628325.1 Methanomicrobiaceae archaeon
GGTCCTGGTGCATTGACCCGGAAGGTCTCTGCGTCTGCAAAGATGGTCCTGTCTTCACAGGGGATGTACTGCTTAACAGTGAATTCGGAGAGTATGCACGGGATGCATGCGGGCGGCGCCAGAAGATCTGAGCCTGTCCTTTCAGTGCTGATCTGGCAGGACAGTAATTAAGCATGAAAATGAAACTCACATTTTCAGCAAACAGTGCCTGAACGCTTACGCGTCAGGCACGTTTTCAGCAACCGGATTATCCCCATCAGACTCCTCCGGCAATACTCAGAAACGCGCACTTTCGCAGAATCTCAGGTCAACATCATCATCACAACAACAGAGAAATAAGACACAAAATCAAACTCCTGCCTCCTTTTTTACCTGTGATACCGCTCCCCTCTCGTAATCCTGCAGGCCCGATATACCTGCTCCAGAACAAGAAGACGGACAAACTGGTGCGGGAAAGTAAGTGTGGACATACTCCAGCAAAAAGAAGCACGTCTCCGGAGTTCTTCGGATACACCAAGGCTCCCTCCGATAACAAAAGTGATCCGGCTTTTACCGGAAATTACAAGGGTATTAAGTTCATCTGCAAGTTCTTCTGAAGAAAGCATCTTTCCTGAGAGATCAAGGAGAATTACATGCTCATGTTCCCTTATGAACTTCAGCACCTTCTTTCCCTCTTTATCAAGTATACGAACTATATCAGATGATGAAGGGTTTGCAGGCAAGGCTTCATCAGGAACTTCCACCATATCGAGCTTAACGTAACCAGACAGGCGCTTCTTATATTCAGCCACCCCGTCTGCAAGATACTTCTCCTTTAATTTCCCAACTGAAACAACCCTGATTGTCGTTACCACAATACCACCCCCTCTATATCATGTGGCCTAAAACCAGACAAAATACCTGGTGAATCTCATTATAATCACCGGGCATGTGTAATACCATCAGACATATGCCCTATACCTGACTATGCTCTCTCTCTCAGAAAACGGGATTCAGTCATGGCAGATCCCGTTAATCTCATCCAGATCCTCAATTTTATTAATATTCACAAATGTCTCCAGTTCCGGGTCGATAGAACGGATATGACCGACATCAAGGTAAGTTGAGTTGAGATTCCTTACCATATCCCTGAGTGAAAGGGAATTATGGCTTTCAAGATACGAAGAGAGTGCAGTTTTTCTGTAAACAGCGTGTAGCGGTTCAAGCATATCCGGGTTCCATGCAGGGATTACGGCATCATAATCATCAATTGACTGAAACAGCATCTCAACTACACCGGCGTTGACACAGGGCATATCACAGGCGACAACAAAAACATACTCACATTCGGCCGCTGTAATACCTGCATGCAGACCACCAATTGGCCCAAGACCCTCTCTGATATCATGAATCACTTTTACGCTATCCAGGGTGGAGAATCGATTGCACTGTCCGGGGTCTTTTGCAACAATAATGATCTCGCTTACAACACCCTCCAGCGTGGAAATCAGCCTTTCAATGAAAGTTTCACCCTTGTAATTAAAGAAATACTTCTCCCTTCCACCGGCACGTCTTGCCTCACCTCCTGCAAGAACAATCGCCGAACGTGACATATTAACTCCAGTATTCATTTTCAGTATTCCCTGTTATTTTATTTCAGGTGCGGATTCTTTCATTTCAGGCAATGATTCCCGAAACCTGATAAGGTCACACAATGTCCGGTTGACTGGTGTGAGAATATTATGTTCCGATCCTATTGAGACAACCGCTCCATTGATGAAATCAATTTCGGTTCTGCGCCCGAGTTTAAGATCCTGGTACATAGAAGAGTGGTGAAGGGCGGTAGACGGCACCTGCACATCATGCAGGAATGTTAGATATTCATCCGGAGAGTCCCACTGAAGTCTGATTCCTTCACTCCCTGCAACAAGGAACACTTCATGCACAACATCTTCAATAATATACCATGCATACGGGTTGACCAGTTCACCATACGAAACGCCCATTATGGCACCCAGAGGGTTTAATGCACAGTTATAGAGGGTCTTGCCCCAGATATCACCTCTGATGTTTTCTGTTTTAGAAACATTCAGTCCTGCCTCCTTAAACAGATCTACAAGAACCCTGACATTGTGATCCAGTCCACCAGAAAAACGCCCGAGTTTTACAGGACCTGCCTCGACAGAAACATTCACCATTGCATCCCCGCGCCACTCAAAACCGGTGATGATTATCCCTCCGATGACACGACTCGTGTATTCGGAAATTATCTCCTCATTACCGATACCATTCTGAAGACTGAGCACTTCAGTATCTGCAATTACATCCTGAAACTTTTCACAGATTTGCCTTGTATCAGTTGATTTGGACGTGATGATAACATAATCATATGTTTCACCCACAGGGATTCCATCAGAAGAGCTAAAACCAAATGTCTCCTCCCCCCAGATACCCGTGAGGATAAAGCCACGTTTGTTAATTGCATTGACATGCTTCACTCTGCTTACTGCATGCACATCACATACCTGTGAAAGTTTTGCTGCTATTGTCAGACCAACTGCCCCCGCACCAAGTACCGCAACTCTCATAATTCACCTGAAATCGATAATATAGTGGCGAACGTTTATTTTTGAACTAATGGTAAACGAAAGTTTTCAAAAAAAACTTTCGTTTACCATCGTTTAATTTAAAAAATAAACGTTTAGCACTATAAGAAGAAAACCAAACATTCCTGGAAGTTTGGTTTTCGACTCTAATTGTATATGTTAATTCCCGCTCTTATTGGCATTTTCCATTGCAAGTAACAGCTTCTTTATCTCAACATCAGGCGTGAAACCGCCTATGCCGGATTTGGAGACAACCCTGTGGCACGGGATAATTATCGGAGTGGGGTTTCTCTTCATCGCATTTCCTACCATACGCGGATTTGTACCGGTCAAATCTGCAATATCACCATATGTTGCAGTCTGCCCATACGGAATTTTCAGAACTTCCCTGTAAATCTCTGCAAAAGGAGAGCCTTCTTCTGTACCTGTCGAATTTAAGCGCCCGAAATTTATAGGCTTTCCGGAAAAATACAGGCGGAATTCAGGAGGTACATCTCCACCCTCACCGGTTTTTGAAAATAAGACACGGTAAACTGTATCCCCGGACCACGATACATGCACACGCCAGAGCCCAAAACGACAGACACCTCTTTTCATCGCCATTTACGAACAGAACTTTTGAAAGTGGTTATATTGCATTCTTTCATCTCAGCCTGCATCCAGGGTGGAAGGCCTTCCCATACCCGTTTTTCAGTGAACCTTGTGTCCCCCAGAAGCAGAATTCCATGGTCTTTTGGCGTTCTGATCACCCTACCGAGCGCCTGAACGGCTTTATTTATGGCAGGGAGTGTATAGGATATGAACTCACCTTCCGCACCAAACTTCTTCTTAAAATAGTCAATAACCATCTTGCGAACGTCATTAAACGGAGCAAGCGGAAAACCGATAACAAAAGCACCATTTAAAAGGTCGCCACGATAGTCAAGGCCTTCACTCCACTTCCCTCCACAGACACCAAAC
>DAOVRB010000011.1 GCA_030628325.1 Methanomicrobiaceae archaeon
CCGTGTATACGGGTATATTTGTGCAGGAAAAAAACCGCCTGAAGTCTGTCAGGTATGCAGTGCAAAAAGAGGACGTTTTGAGGTTTTTATAGGATAGTGCTACCTTAAAATGACTTATAATGGTATAACAACTGGGTGCCCGTGTAATTCTTCAATTGCAACTGGAACCCCGTACACCTCTTCTATCATCTCAGGTGTAACTTCTTTTCTTGAACCGGCAGAGTAGATTGTCCCGTTTTTAAGGAAAATAAACTGGTCAGAATAACGTAGAGCAAGATTGAGATCGTGCATAGTCATTATGGCTGAGACATTATGCCCGTCAACCACCTGTTTGATTATATCAAGAATTCCAAGCTGGTTTCTCAGGTCAAGACTGCTTGTTGGTTCGTCAAGCAGAAGTACTTTAGGTTCCTGGACAAGGGCACGGGCAATACTAACTTTCTGAACTTCGCCGCCGCTCATTTCATCAATATATCTTAGTGCGAGATCTTCAAGATTCATCTTTTTAATGGCACTGTTAACAATCTTTAAGTCCTTTTCAGATATATTCCACGTAATGTGGGGCCGCCTTCCAAGCAGGATTGCATCAAAGACTGTGAGTCGCCCTGTTTCGGCTTGCTGAGGAACATAACCCAGTTTTTTTGCAATTTCAATCCGCCCTAGTTTAAGAACATCTTCTTCTTCAATATATATTGCTCCTGATTCCGGTTTTAAGATTGCATTCATGCATTTTAGAAGAGTGGTCTTTCCTACTCCGTTCGGTCCAAGAATGGAGAGTATTTCATTTTTCCTGAGTTTAAATTCAATTCCGTTTAGAACACTTTTGCTGCGGTACTTAAACGCAACATCATCTACTTCAAGAATCATTCATCTGTGCCCCCTGATAATCAGATAAATGAACACTGGTGCTCCCAGAAATGAAGTGAGAACAGCAACGGGAAGAAGATGCGGTGCCAGGATCAGCCTTGAAGCAGTATCTGCCGCCAGCAGCAGCAGTCCACCGACAACACATGTTGCCGGTATAAGGAAGCGATGGTCATCTCCAATGAGCGTCCTTACCATATGCGGGCATATAAGTCCGACAAAGCCGATTACACCTAAAAATGCAACCACGATTGAGGTAACAAATGATGCAATAACCATCCCCCATAAGCGCACTCCCTCTACATTTACACCAAGCCCTTTTGCCGTTTCATCGCCGGCATCTATTGCATTGTAGTTCCAGCGGTTATAAATGAAGTAAATTATGGATAAAATAACTACAATTGTAATTAATCCCAGTTCACTCCAGCTTGCCCTTGCAGTATCGCCAAACGTCCAGAAAACCATTGCCGCAAGCTGAACATCATCGGCAAAATACTGAAGAAACATTGTGCCTGCTGTAAATAGCGACCCCAGTGCCACACCCGCAAGCACCATAACCTCAGGAGATGCAGATCGTATCCTGGATATGCCCAGTATTACTGCCGTTGCAATCATGCTGAATATAAATGCGGAAATAGTAGTCAGATAGGGGTTGACGATAGTAACAGCATCCATACCGCTGCTGTGCATAGCTCCAGTTCCCAGGATCATCACTGAAAATGCCGCTCCAAAAGCAGCGGCATGTGAAATTCCAAGTGTGAATGGTGAACCAAGTGGATTTCTTAAAATAGACTGCATGGCAACACCTGCAACTGCAAGTCCCACACCTGCAACGATCGCTGTTAATGATTGTGGCAGGCGAATATTCCAGATGATTACATTCCATCGGTCAGATAAATTTAATAAGGTCTCCAGAACTTCAACAGGCGGTATATTTACTGCACCGACAGAAACAGACAGTATTAAAAGTATTCCCAGTGCAACGAGTCCACCAATTATGAAGGTGATTTTCCGGCCTACATAATTAAGATATTCATCCGGGATTTCTTCATCAGAAAGGTGCATAATATATTATTCTCCTCTATTGCCGCTTTTTAGTCTTTATTTCCTCTGAATAATCTCATTTAAGTCCACTAATTTATTAAAAAACGTGCATGTCTCGCGTTGTGCCAGTCACTGTTTGATGAAAACATGCATGAAGCTAAACTTCAGGCAATGTTTGATGAAAACGCAATTTGCATTTAGCATGAAAATGCAACACGACACGCATTTTCATCAAACAGTGCGTGAACGCTTACGCGTCATGCACGTTTGCATGCTTAAGTGGCAATTGCCACTTAGCATGATAAATCAGTTTTCTGCTATTGAAATCAGTTTTTTCAAACTGAAAGTTTGATAAATGCCAGATTATCAAAGGCAGAATTCATCTGTTCAAATACCGGTGCTCCAACAAGGAACTCATATATTTCATCGGCTTTCTTATCCGGTTGGATATCTGTGAACCTGTCCGGATAGACTACTGTTCCAATATAGTAAGCATCAGCAAGGACATTTCCATGATTTGTAGAGTACCAGTTGTATGGCAGAACTCCATAGACATCTCCTTTTTTGACAGCGCTCAGAGTCTGGTATGATTCATCATTTCTGAGTTCATACAGTCCTGACATGTCATCACCGGACTGGAGGGTTGAGAGGTCAAGGAAGAGTAATTCAGGGTCCCATTCGATAATCTTTTCTTTTGCAACGTCGGCATATGGGATTACTTTTCCGTCTTCTTCAGAATAACCGACATTCTTAGCATTTATAAACATGAATGGCGGATAACCCGGTTCTGTTGACTGGAATCCGTGTGGTCCTTTGTGTGCAATGCTCCCTACATAAACAGTCTTTTTATCTTCCTCAGAGATATCAGAGGTTCTGTCGTTGAGATCTGCGATATTTTCATCAAAGAAACCTATAACTTCTTCTGCACGATCATCCGCACCCATGACTTTACCCATAAGACGCAGTGAGTTGTACATATCATCACGGTATATACCAAGATTTCCGTATTCAAGTGTCACCACAGGAATACCTGTTTTTTCCTGGAGCTCGTCAGGATTATAACCGCTTTGTGCATATGTCTTGAAGATAATATCCGGCTGAGGATCAAGTGATACAATCAGCTCAGGGTTATCATGCCCGCGGAACTCACCTATCAGGCCAAGTTTATCATCTGTCCTGAACCAGGGGTTTGCAATCGCGTATGGTCTTGCCTCAAACTGCTGCAAATCTTTTTCCATATCGTCAACACCGACAATTTTGTCCTGTTGCTGAAGATAGGTGAGATAACGCAGACAACCTGGTCCTGAACATATTACATATTCAGGTGATTCCGGAATTGTAACTTCACGGCCGGTTCCGTCAGTGATTGTTATCATCTTTTTTTCAACGGTTTTTGCAGACGGTGTTATCCCTGTGTCGTCACTATTGCCTATGCATGCACAACAGCATACAATTGCAATGAAAATGAACACAAGTGAAAATGTAAGCATGATTTTTTTCTTCATATCAGACACTCCTGTAATAGATCTGATTACCTACAGGTATTAAATAATTGCCATTTTGTATGATTATCTGCTATGTTATTTGCATATAAATCTATCAAGTATTATGCATAGATCTTAGTTTAATGACAAAACTTGCGATTCATAATATAAATAGGTTATAAAATAATACAAATCTACATTTTCGGTAATTTTTGATAATATGGGCTGATAGTGTCAACAGAGGGAGATCTTCTTGTTCATGCACGATCTCTCTCTCCTATCCTCTAATAATCAGACTGAACAGACCCCGGATATTCTAACCAGTATGTTTTAATTTATTTAGGTTCATTTTTAACTAATGGGTAAATTCCGGATAGTTGACAGTGATACCATTAAAAATGGAAAATGCACGGATGTATATTTTATCAGAACTGAAGAGGCCCTTGATGCTGAAGGTTTAAACCCCCTGGTTACAATGGAAGTCAGTGCGGCCGCTCTTCCTCAGCCATGGGGTGTTTTGTGCGGTCTGAATGATCTGCTCTCACTTTTTGAAGGTATTCCTGTTGATGTTGTCGCAATGCCGGAAGGGAGTATTTTTTATGCAGGTGAACCTGTGTTAAGGATAACCGGCAGGTACCTGGATTTTGCCCGATATGAAACTGCTCTTCTTGGTTTTCTCTGTCATGCGTCAGGCATTGCATCTGCCGCTTCAATGATGAAATTACATGCAGGTGATGTACCGGTTCATTCCTTTGGTTCCAGAAGGCAGCATCCGACTCTGGCTTATATGATCGAGCGGTCAGCATGGATTGGTGGTGTTGATGGTGTGAGCAATACCTGTGCACCTGATGGTCTGCCTCTGACAGGAACTATGCCGCACGCATTTGTCATGTGTTTTGAGAAGACATCTGATGCCTGGATCGCGTTTGACCGTCATGCTCCTCCGGAAGTCCCGCGTGTGATGTTATGCGATACATTCTGTGATGAGAAGAGGGAAGCCCTTGCTGCGGCCAGGCTGGGTGCAACTGCCGTGCGCCTTGATACGCCGCGTTCACGCCGTGGGGATATGAGACTGATTCTTGAAGAGGTCCGCTGGGAGCTGGATATTAACGGTTATAGTGATGTGAAAATATTCCTGACAGGTGGGGTGGATCTTGAGGATATTATTAAGTACAGAGATATTGTCGATTCATTTGGTGTGGGCGGTGCGATTGCAAATGCACCTGTGATTGATTTTTCAATGGATATTGTGGAAATTGAAGGTAAGATTTCTGCAAAACGCGGGAAACGGAGTGGGGTTAAGGAAGTGTATGAATTTCCTGACGGGACTCATACAGTGCTGCCTGCCTGGTATGATGCACCAAAAGATTGCAGGGCTCTTTTAAAACCCGTAATTAGCAACGGGCATCTGTTAATTGATACAAGTGAGACCTGTATTAATGATGCCCGTAAAAGACTGTCTGAAAATATGAGAAAACTTCCTCAAATTCAATAATAAACCATTTTAACTGATAAGGATCAAAATATCATAGCACAAATAGACATTTGGGCCGGTAGATCAGGGGAAGATCGCTACCTTGGCATGGTAGAGGCCGCGGGTTCAATTCCCGCCCGGTCCACTCAGTTGCGCCCTTCGTGCGCACCCCACGCCCCATTTTCAAAAATAACTTTTGTTAATACATCAATCTTATTTTTAAGCTCATCCATCTTCTGTGGAAGAGATTCCCCTGTTTTCTGTTGTTGCAACATATCCGCCATATTGTTGCAGTCAACAAACCGTATGTTGTATCCGCCTGACACTTCCTGAATGACAACATCACGCCCTATAACATCAAGGCATTCATTCCACGGAAGGCGGAAAGAAGCACAAGAATAGTTTTTCCGGATTTTATATTCTTTAATTTTTGAGGTCCATTTTTTAAGTTCGTGTGTAGTCATGTTTCAACATTTAGTTGTTGCAACATTAAAGATTTGAGGGTGTTGTATTGGTGCCGCATTATGCCCCGGTGATCATCACCCACAGTGAAAAGTGATGTCACCAGATCAGATCTTCACCGCAACATTGCGCAGAATATTTTATTTAACGCAATTGTCTATACTGTGCTTCAATTGCAAAAATAGAATTGAACCACTGAAAATATATGCCAACCAATGTATACAATCCAATGTTTAAACATAAAACCCGGGTTATGGATGAAAAAAGGTAATTTGAATTTTATTCATAGGGGGTTATGCCTCAACCAGCTATGTGGCAAATGGTTGTTTATCGTAGGTAGTAATGTATGCCTCATCCGGAGATAGTCCACTACAGCGCTTGTGTGTTGATGTTTTTCTAAAAAAAGAGGGTAGATTACCTAAATTTCAGTTCGGCCTTCATAGAGGCGGCTAACTCACTGATTCTTTGTGCTGCCTGTGTGTGTGCCTGCATGCCCTGGCTTAAGTTGGCAATAGTGTTGGCCCGTTCGAGGATCTCCTCTGTGGAACTGGGTGGCGGAAGGTCCCGGACCGCCTCAATTGAAGAGGTCAACATCTGATAGAGATCTGTCATCGGCTTGTTTTTTGGTTCAACTTTCGGCTGTGAGAAGTCGTGCACATTCAGCCCTGGTGGATGACTCATTTAAACCAGCTCCCAAGCGTTGGTGACCGGATTCCAGTTATGCCTTTTTGGTGATTCGTCTGCATTCGTTACGACCGCCTCCGGCCAGTTCTTGATCTCCAAGAGGAAGTTCAGACTCGAAAAAATCGCACCCTGGGTTGTGTTGAGGACCGGACGATCAAACAGGACCGCATGCCGCTTCATAATAACTTCTGTGATCGTTGAATTTTCATCAACCGCCTGCCTGCGGATGTCGTATTCATTTGAAACGCAATTTTCAAAAAAGCGTTGCTCATCTTCTGAAAATGTTTTGTCGTCAAACATTTTTTGTAAATCGTTTGTTATTTTCATATTTTGGGTCTCCTTTTATGTTCTATCGCCCCTCATCAAGTGCCTGGTGAATCATCGGGGTGCCGGTTTATCTGTAATATCCGATTATTTCGCGGCTCAAACCGGCTTCGGAATGGTCGCATATGCACAATTTAACAATGGTTTGTGCTTTGATTTGGTTTTCCTCCGCAAATGCCGCAAACAGCTCCTCGCGGCTCTCATATACCGTTCCTTCGGGTGTTTTGTCGCCCTGGTATAATGTCGCGCAACAACAGAAACACGGCCCCCGTTTTCCGGTCCGCTCTTCAATTTTTTGTATCCTGTTCTCGATTTGTGTTGTATTACTCATTCGTTTCCTCCCTGCTCCAATGCCTGTAGGCGCTCATCAAGCCTTTCCAGCTCGGTATCTTTTAACAACCGATTGGTTGTATCAATCAACCCGGTGATCGCTCTCACGGACTGTAAATACAGTGCCTCGTTCTCGTTTGGTCTGTATCGTCCTGAAATTTTTTTCTCAAGTCTTCCTATCAACACGAAGCATTCTGAAATTAATTCTTCACGTGTCATTTTTTCAGGGTTGATCTGGTCTTTATCTGTCATGTTGTCATTCTCCTGCCTTCATGGTCCCCCAGGTGGTTGAATTTATACATCGCCCACAGTTTGAGAGGGTGATAATGGTTTTTCCTCATTTCCCCAACTTCCCCAAATTCCCCGATTCCCAAAATTCCCCGATTCCCAAAATTCCCCTGGGGGTCCCCTTTAACACACACTTTACACAAAAGGGGAACTTTGGGAATATAGGGAATTATGATAATTTTGTGTATATAGGGAACTATAGGAGAAGATACCATCTTTCAGACCTCCCTTCCTTTCCCACCAATTCTTTGTGGGTGATCTCTCCGGATTCTATCAGCGTGTCAATTTCGCTGTTTATGTCGCTTGCTCTACGATGTAGATATTTTAACAAAGTACTTCTGGTGCATTTTCCGCCCTTTCTTTTAACGAAGGCAACAATTTTATCCTGGAGATTATTCGATTCGCGTCTGTTCACTGCATCTGCAACCTGGCAGAATACCAGAAGGAAATACTCTTCAATCTGCTTTATTGCAACCTCAACAAACTGTGGGTGAATATCATAAAAGCCCGTGTCCGGTTTCACGTTCTTAAGGAATGCAGGATCGGCTATGGTGTAAATCATTGCCAACTTGAGGACATAAACTGAAAGTCGGCCATATCCAGAAAGTTGAATCTCGTCTTCTTTCTCTAATGTCTTGGTTTCCATTTTCCTTTGCCAGTCCTGGTAAATCTTCAGTGCCTCCGGTGTGGGTCTGAATGCAATGTAATGATCATTAAAGAATTTTTTAATCTCCCTGAAACCATTAATAAGGATTTGAAACTCCTTTTCGAGTTCTTCATTACGTAATATGAAAGGCATGAAATCCTTTGGATAACCGGGATTGTAATATATGAAGCGCAACAACCACCCGGATGTTAGATCAAGTTGGCTTGAATATTCGGAAAAATTCCCGGGTGTGGTCCCGCATAACTGACTTATGTAGGGATCTTTAACCTCAAATGAAGTCTGTCCTTTCCTTTGGCTTGTCCGTAATTTTCGGGAATATCCTTTGCAATCGTAGAGTTTGCAAAATAAATCCCTCATATCGGACATGTAATTTTTTTGCATGTTGGAAAGCAAAGCGCCGCATTCATCCGCCAATAGGTAATTAACAGGGGTGTCTGCCATTATCTCAATGAATGATTCAGGACTGAAACCGTTTGGTATGCCTTCGGGCATCCCGAGGCGTTTTAAAACCTCTTCAGCTGCATCAATCGCGGTAGATTTTCGACTAACAGTTGAAGCGCCCAGGCACATCACCCACAGATTGGGGTGAATGACACCTTGGGCAAATTCAGAAAATGCCATCCGTTGGCACAAAGTCGATATTAAAAAACACGCCGAAGCGTGATGATATTCCTTGTATGCATCTGTTCTCTTTGCCTGGTGATCTATATACCTCATTATCAGATTATCATCTGGCAGTCCTGACAGATCAAGCCTAAGCTGATTTTGGGAATATGTACTTATCAACTCTGATGGATCTGTGATTATATCGGGACCAGTTACAGGTGTTTTGTGGTGTGGCTCAAATGTGCTTTGTTCGAGAGATAAGGCAGTTTCAATGGTTGTGTTTTTGTAGCCCTCCCGGTTCCACTTTTCCCGATACAATCCTGACTGTGAAAAAATCCGGTCGATCTGTTCCGGCTCCCGGGTATAAAAGGCAATGTGATTGCATAGTGCCTGATCTGCTTCACTGTGGCTTTTATACCCTGTTGTATCACCTGCAAATAGTGACTTGGTAACATCGGACGTCTGAAGCCTCGATATGATTTCATTGTCCTGTATGGAAGGCGGTGGGGTTGTTTTAAGCTCACCCACTGATGATGAGGTGTTACTGGTCACCTTCTTATAGATCTTGGTTAAAAGGTCCTCTTCAATCTCTCTAATCACTGTGGGTGATTCCCTGTACAGTTCACCTGTGATTGTGAAGTAACGACCACTGAAGTAAAGCTCACGGCATCCCTTCCTGGCTCCGGTCTTCCATCCATCCTGCCGGTTGCCCTTCACAATAACATGAAGCCCGGTTCCGGACGGGCTGATCTCGGTGTACGAATTCAGGTGCTGGATCTCGTCTTCGATTTCGGGATCTTCGATATTCCCAGATTCATCAAGGATGTGATCATAATCGATTGCAACAAAGGGATCATGTTTCTGAAATGAAAATCCAATCCCTGAAAACATTGAGTTTTGTGATACCCTGGCAACCAGTTCAAACGGCATATCCGCCCTGGTCGGATCTGTTTTTCGTCCGGCAACAGATAATGGGATCTTCCTTTTATTTTCAAGTCGCCACAAGAGCCATTGGTTGTATTCTTTTAGCTCATCCGGTATACCCTGGTATTTGTGGGGGGTTGTGCTCTGAGTGCCCGGGTGTGGCATTGAAGTTGCCATTACCTCGCCCTCCTATGATTTGCTGCGTAAATTTTTCGCTTGATTTGGGGCGTTAGTGCTCCCACAGGATAAAGAAAATATATGCCCCTGTTTTTGATGTTTTGACAGTGTGAGAGCCTCAACCCAGTGTAATTTGAGTGGTTATGCCAGTGTTTGCAGAAGGGGCACTTACACCAGAGAGAATTCTCACTTTTGTTATAATATCCATGCACTATAGGTGCCACCTTAATTACATCTCGCTCACTGGCTGCAACCGCAGAGGGTTTACCCAAATGCTTATTTAAGTAGGAACCAATGGTTTTTTGCAATTTTTCACTCGTTGTGTTTTCACCCATAAAACACGCTCCTTTTTCAGTCATCTTTTCAAAACCTCATAGCAAAGCCTATTTTCATCCACAGTACATTTGAGTCGGCTTCCTGGTTCGATAGAAAGCATTTTCGCATATTTTATGGGGATGCTTATTCGGCGCGTGAGGTTGTTCTGCCCAACTGTCAATATCTCCTTGTGTCCTGGCATACCTAAAGGTTAAAACGTTCACACATATATATAGATCTCAGTTTACACCCGGATTGTATATATGAGATCGAATGAATGTAAGTAATAGTTAATATGTGTTATTCCTCAAACACGGGGAATTTGTCAACGGTCTCACCATAAGCGCGGCATGCCTGCAAATTTAGGTTGTAATAATGCCGTGCCGCCACACTTCGTGCGGTCCTCCCCTGCAGATAATCAACAACGGATTCCTGCACACCATTTTTAAAAAGGGTGTTAGCGTGCCACTTCCGGATTGATTTTACATTTACACCCGTTTCCTGAAGATGTTTATAAACGGTGTGTGTATTTTTGTAAGGCATTTTAAATTGTGACAGTTCTTTTTTAAATTCAGTCGGGAAGAACACAAAATAGGTGTTTTTGTTTCCTTTGCTGTATTCAGCTGTTGCGTAATAACACACCTGTGGGTGATCTTCCGATTGAATCACTTTGGCAGGGTCAAAATTATTACACATCTCAAATAAATGCAGGCCACGTCCACCCGTGAAACATGCCAGTTTATAGAAGGTTTGCAGGTTTTTAGGACATGCCCAAAATGAATCTAAGATGTCATTATCGCCCACAAAGGTTAGTTGGGGTTTTGACTGTTCCACTTTGGCAGGTTTTAACCATTGTTCCGGGGTCAGTCCTAATATAGTTGTGTAGCCCTTGATATCTTCCAGGAAGTGGATAAAAATTCTATAAGCTTTCACACTGGTTTGAGGGAGATCAACATATGCAAAATCTTCAAGTTTTTTGATTTCAGGTAGGCGCCGCATGGCTGACATATACACTCTTACAACCCTATCAGACACCTTTCTGACGTGTCTTAAATAGTTCTCGAATTCGCCCTTAAATCGCTTGAAAAGGGATTTAAAGGACGTATCTATTGGCATGGTAGAGGCCGCGGGTTCAATTCCCGCCCGGTCCACTTTTATTATTAAAATAATTTATTGCAGCTATTCAGACTCTGATTAAACCTGACAATGTTGATGTGACTGCAACAGTAACTCTAGCATATATCATCAATTAACAAAATATTTTCTACAATCCGTTTTTCCTGATTCCTGCAGTCTTTGCTTTTTTGGAGCTATTCAAACAATAGAATGTAATAAGTTTGTCAAGCGGGAATGATATAGGTAAGTGGTGTTCTAATGGAGAGTAATAATTTAAGTAATGCAAAAATGAGGGCAGGTTACTATGCAGCAGATCTGGTTGAGGATGGTATGGTTGTCGGGCTTGGAACCGGTTCAACCGTGTTTTATGCGATGGAACGCCTGTCTGAACGCATAGGTGAGGGTCTTTCTGTCAGAGG
>DAOVRB010000168.1 GCA_030628325.1 Methanomicrobiaceae archaeon
AGATTAGGCCTGGATATTAACCAGATCTTTTATACTCGCAGGAACTGAGCCAAAACCGTCTGCCGGAACAATCGGTGGCTGACCCTGCCCTTTCATAATACCCTGTCCGGTCTCACTGACAAGCATTTTTATGAATTCCAGACCCACATCAGGGTTCTTTGAGTTTTTGGGTACTGTAACACCATACACAATAGGTTTGCCTTTCTTCATGCCACCCGTACATTCTGTCTGCACTGTTGCATATCTGTCTGCAAATTTGATTGAGGACAGATCAATCTCCTCAGGAAGTTCAAGGAATTTTAAGTTATTCTGAACAGCAACACTCCTGTATTCCCATGCATAATCAAGGCCGCCGGCCTCAAGCATCTGAACCAGTTCAACACTCTTTGGCCTGATCTGGAGAGTGTCTTTTGGTTCAGGGTCGGTTGCATGGATAGTGTATACGCCATCATCCACAGTCACAGTTATTGCGCTGTTTGCACCGACTGTTGTCTCAAAGATCTGGTCATTGCCATAATATGATTCAGCAAGCTGAATTACCATTGGTGACCGGTATCCGCACGGATCCTGGTTCGGGTCAGAGAATGCCCACTTGACATCGTCCTTTGCAAGGATTTCATACCAGTTCTCAGACGTTACCTCATCGGCATAGAGACTCTCGCTCGTGTAACTGAGCACCATTCTGTTCTTTGCAAATGTCAGATACCAGTCTGCATCGTCCGGCATCATCAGATTTGGAATTAACGAGTAATCTGCTGATGCATACACATCTGCGGACTTGTCAAGGTCAACGATCTCCCTGCATATTGCCGTACTTCCCCCAGGGTGGAGCTGTACGTCAACATTTGGGTATTTGGCCTCAAATGCCGCTTCCATCTCCTCAAACGGAGCTGCCAGACTGCCGGCATGGAAGACTTTTAGTTCTGTTTTTTCCACAGGGGCGGAGGCCTGACCGTTGTCAGTTGTTCCTGTACAGCCACAGATGAAAATTGTGGAGCACATGATTAAACAGATGAAAAATAGTATGTTTAACTTTCTCATAGTGAAATAGTTAATTCGCAGGAGAATTTAAAGGTTTATATGTTATATTGGAGCAATGTTGTTAACTTAATATAGTTAACTGCAGAGATGGCCGGGTGGAGTATCAGGAGAGTATTTAGTACATCTGCAGATTACTCCACCTACATATCGCAACCATAACCAACATTTTTGTATTCTCCGGTTCATTTAATTCCATAATGTGGAATGTTCTGGATATTGAGAAGTGGGTCTCACACCGCAGGTCCGGTATCGAAGGGGTACGGAGACCGGTTGAAGAGATCATTGCAGGCGTACGTGAGAGGGGAGACTACGCAATCGTAGAATATACAAAAAAGTTTGATAAGACTGAACTTGAACCAGAAGACTTTGTAGTTACAGACCAGGAGCGTGAAGCAGCGTATGATGAAGTGGATGCACAGCTTACCGAATGTCTCATTGAAGCAGAGGCACGCATCACACAATTCCACGAACTCCAGAAGAGAAGTAATCTCTGGCTTAATGAAATAGAACCCGGAGTAACTCTCGGGGTAAAAACAACACCACTGGATCGGATCGGCACATACGTCCCCGGCGGAATGGCCTCATACCCGTCAACAGCTCTTATGACAGCAGTCCCTGCACGGGTAGCAGGCGTAAAGGAGATCTGCTGTTGTACACCCCCGCCCATAAACCCTCTGACAATTCTCGCACTTGACATTGCAGGAGTTAACGAGATATACAGGATTGGCGGTGCACAGGCAATCGCTGCAATGGCGCTTGGAACTGAAACGATAAATCCGGTACAGAAAATTGTAGGCCCTGGCAACGTATTTGTAACAGCCGCAAAGATGCAGCTTCGTGACCATGCGGACATTGATTTCCCGGCAGGGCCAAGCGAGATAGGAATTATTGCAGATGAAACGGCAAACCCGACGTTCATTGCCGCAGATATCCTCGCACAGGCAGAACATGACCAGAATGCGGCGTGTGTGCTGATTACCACAGACAAATCTCTTTCCGGAAAGGTAGGTGAAGAAGTAAGACGCCTTCTTGACAGAGCACCAAGGAAAGATATCATAGAGAAAGCACTCGCACACTCAGGTTATATCATAGTCAGCGATATCGATGAAGCCATCCTGGCAAGTGACAGGATTGCACCGGAACACCTCTCCATCCAGGTTGCAGATCCGCTTACGGTCTTAAACCGTGTCAGAAACGCAGGCTCGATATTTGTAGGTCCGTACGCACCTGTTGCCTGCGGCGATTATGCATCCGGCACAAACCACGTCCTTCCCACCGCAGGATATGCACAGATGTACTCAGGCCTGAATGTCGATCACTTTTGCAAGACCTCAACTATTCAGATCATCAGCAGAGAGGGCTTAGAAGTCCTCGGTGATATCACAGAAACCCTCGCCACTGCCGAAGGACTCCATGCACATGCGGAATCAGTGAGAATCCGACGGAAATAATCTTTTTTTCAGTCAGGAGAGATCCTGCTCAGTTTATCATATGAGTCTCGCTGCCGGGGTCTGTGAATCTCCGGGGAGTGGAGCGATTGTTGACAGGTCTATTCCCAAAACACGATCTCTCACAAAACCAATTGTTTTTAAAGACGGTTATTTATATAAAATATCATACAATCTCATTAAACGGAAAAGTATATAATATGAAAATTGAGAGTCAGATAGAACTCCTCAGGGAAAAGATCATTGAGGATGATTTAGCACGAAAATCAAAAATTTTCATCAAACAGTGCCTGACGCTGAGGCGTCATCCACGTTTTTTGGAAGGCCGGATGGAAAACCAATATCCTTCCCTCCATTTAATGAGAGAAATAAGACTGCCTGTTTTCGTGATACAGTTGGAAATTTAAAAAAACGGTGGAGTAATCCAAAAGGAGTCATGATGAATCTTCCAGCCTCTGAACTTGTCAAAATGCCGGAAGGGAAAACGCTTGAGTTCAAGCGTGATCTCTCCTCTCCGAAAAATATACTAAAAACCCTTGTTGCGTTTGCAAATACCGCCGGGGGACGCCTGCTTATCGGTGTTGAGGATGAATCGAGAGAAGTTTTGGACGTATCAGAACCACTTGACGAGGAAGAGCGTCTTTGTAGTCTTATTGCTGATAATATCAAGCCGAGACTTGTTCCCAATGTTGAGCTGATAGCAGTAGAGGATAAAACACTGTTAGGTGTTGAGGTCTATCCGAGCGGTTCACGCCCGCACTGGCTGAAAAAAGAAGGCCCTGCTGAAGGTGTTTATGTCAGGCTGGGCTCTACCAACCGGAAAGCCGATAAGGAACTGATTTCTGAACTTCAGAGGAGTGTTTCTGGTGTTTCATTTGATGAGATGCCAATGCCGGATCTGTCTGCCGGTGACCTTGATATTGATGCTGCTAAAAAAAGGTTCAGCGGAGTTAAGGAGTTAAACGAAGAGGAACTTGTAACTCTTAAATTTCTGACTCAGGTACAGGGAAAATTAGTGCCGACAAAAGGCGCTATGCTTCTTTTTGGAAAGAAGAGGGATTTTTATTTCCCGGATGCCTGGATTCAGTGCGGGCGGTTTATAGGAACGGATAAGGCATACATCTTCGACCATACCGAGATCTACGAAAATCTTCCTGATGCTGTTGAAAGTGTGATGCTTTTTCTTAAAAAACATGCCTTCAGAGGCGCTGATTTCTCTGAAATCCGGCGTAAGGATGTATGGAGTATTCCCCTTACAATTCTTCGTGAAGCCCTGATTAATGCCATTGTTCATGCGGATTATTCCCAGAGAGGTGCACCTATAAGGGTCGCCTTCTTTGATGACCGGATTGAGATAGAAAATCCCGGCATCCTGCTTCCGGGTCTGACCGTTGAGGATATGCTACAGGGTGTCTCAAAGATACGTAACCATGTTATTGCCCGTGTGTTTAGAGAACTTGATCTTATAGAACAATGGGGCAGTGGTGTCCGCCGGATGTTTAAGGAGGCAGAAGAACTTGGTCTGCCCGAACCTGAGATCATTGAAGTAGGAATGCGGGTGAGGTTTATTGTTTATCTGGAAAAGATA
>DAOVRB010000137.1 GCA_030628325.1 Methanomicrobiaceae archaeon
ATACCGGTTACTGTAGGGACAGGAACGAGAGGTGCTACTGATACAGGTAACCTGAGGAAATATACATGCCCGTCATTTGAAGCCACTGCCATATCCAGACCGTTGGCTGACAACGATACACCCTTAACATAACCAAATGTTGTGTATTTCAGTATTTCTGTCTTATCACTCCCATAAAGACGGGCGTATGAATCATCAGCCCCGGCCGCAACATATGTACCACCCCTTGTAACCGAAACACTGTTTACGTTAGCCAGTATCACTGTCTTCCAGAGAAACTCACCTTCACTGTTTAACACATTTACTTTTCCGTCAGAAGAACCTGCAACAACAAAACCCCCGTCAGGAGAGACTTTGACATCATTTACCTGTCCCTCAGTCTTATAAGTCCACAATCGGTTACCCTGCCTGTCAAATCCGTACACATAGTAATTTTTTGCTCCGGCTGAAATCAGAGAACCGTCTGCAGACACAGATACAGAATAAACAGGTCCTCCAATCGTGTAATCCCAGAGTTTTTCACCTGCATTATTAAAAATATGTAATTTTCCGTCATTTGACGAAGCCGCAATCAACCAACCGTCAGATGTTATGGAAGCATCATAGACAATTTCTCCCAGCATACGGGTCCATAGAATTTGTCCTGACCGGTCAAGCAGATACAAAGTCCCTTTATTACTCGCAGCCACAACATAGTCTGCATTATCAGAGACAGAAACTCCATTCACCTGACTGTCAAGCACTTTTTCCCAGAGAAGGGTTCCATCGGTCCTGAACAGAATTAATTTCTGACTGACTGAACCGGCTGCAACATAACCACCATCCGGGGATATATCAACATCAAGGAAGTTCGTTGGTTCATTATACTTCCATAACAGCATATTATCCGTATCTGCTGCCAAAACCGCACCGCTTACCCCACACAGGGTGAATGCAACACAAATAATGATGTAGCACGCCCGGACAGTCCTGTCATTTCCCTGAGATATTTTGGTAAAATTATTTCCTCGCATAATTATCACTTTATTTTAACCTGGATATTAGCCTGTCTAATACTAATTCCTATCTTCTCAGCTGAAATATATGAGCATATCTGTTTCAGACCTGAATACCTCAGGTTCACAAAAATGGAGTGACACATATGTAAAATCAGATATTTCCGGGTGAACAAACTCATTATATCCGGTCAGCAAATCAATATAATTGCGACTCATATCAGCCGGTTTGAGAGGGCCGGTAATACATCCATGTAAACCACCACGGAGCTAAAGGCTCCATAGTTTTATGTTATCAATTTAAAATAAAAAATAAAATTAGATCTGATTTCATTCAGCTATGATAATGGCTGAGTGGTTCAATCGTAATTTCTTCCTTTTTTATCGCTTCAATTGCCATTGTTGCAGCGTTTGCTCCCTGCAGTGTTGTGATATATGGAATACCGTAATCAAGAGCCGCACGCATTATCTGGATATGATCCTGCCGGGCATGCTTTCCTGCCGGAGTATTAATTATAAGACTAATCTCCCCACGGCGCACCAGGTCAATGACATTGGGAGATCCTTCCTGCACTTTCCGGACAAGGTTTGCCTCAATTCCATTCTGCTCAAAGAAGTCCACAGTTCCTTTTGTGCCAAATATTGAAAGACCAAGTTCACAGAGTTTCTTTGCAATATCTAAAATTCCCTCTTTCTCCCCGCTCACTGAGATGAATACATTTCCCTCAACAGGCAGTTCATTGTCAGCAGATATGCATGCTTTGTAGTAGGCACGGCCAAAGTCATAATCAATACCCATGACTTCACCGGTACTTTTCATCTCAGGGCCAAGCACAGTGTCAACGCCGGGAAGTTTATTAAACGGTAAAAGAACCTCCTTGACAGCCACATGATCAATCTTCTTCTCACTCTCATATCCGAGATCTTTCAGTTTCAGACCAATCATAACCTTTGCAGCAATCTTTGCAAGAGGAAGTCCAACTGCTTTTGAGACAAACGGAACAGTACGGCTGGCACGGGGATTGGCTTCAAGCACATACACGACTTCATCCTTCACGGCATACTGGATATTGAGAAGACCAACAACACCAATACCAAGAGCAATCTTTTGCGTGTAATCTCTTACAGTGTCAATAATCTCATCTGAGAGAGACTGTGGGGGGATTACACATGCAGAATCACCACTGTGTACACCTGCCTCCTCAATGTGTTCCATAATTCCACCGATCAGAACATCATCGCCGTCACAGACTGCATCAACATCAATCTCAATGGCATTCTGAAGGAATGAATCAACCAGCACCGGATGATCCCTGCTGACTCGTACAGCTTCCTTGATATAAGTACTGAGTTCAAGATCATCGTGTACCAGTTCCATCGCCCGCCCGCCAAGGACATATGATGGGCGTACAAGAAGCGGGTAACCAATTTTTCCGGCAATTTCCAGTGCCCCTTCCTCAGAGTATGCTGAACCATTCGCAGGTGAAGGAATATTTTGCTCATCAAGGAGCTGACTGAAGCGGTTACGGTCTTCAGCCAGATCCATGGCTTTGGGTGATGTTCCGAAAATAACGGTATTAAGACCAAGCTCTTTTATCTTCTTCTCAAGGGGCATTGCAAGGTTAACAGAATTCTGACCTCCAAATTGTACCATGACCCCTGAATAATCATCCGTTTTTAAGATATTTGCAACATCCTCAAGTTGCATTGGTTCAAAGAAGAGGCGGTCTGACGTATCAAAATCGGTTGATACCGTTTCGGGGTTGTTGTTAACGATGTGGACAGCTTTTCCTTCCTCAGAGAGTGCCATTACGGCATGCACAGTACAGTAATCAAACTCAATTCCCTGACCTATACGGATAGGACCCGAACCAAGAATTAATACTTTATCTCTGTCATCCCGCTTAATTTCACATTCATCTTCCCAGGTTGAGTAGAAATATGGTGTTATTGCGGGAAATTCCGCCGCACAGGTATCTACCATCTTGTAGGTGGGCATTCCGCAAACATTTTCAATGTAAGTTTCATCTTTGCCGGTCAGCCTGCAGATATCAGCAGTTGAGAACCCGAATTTCTTTGCAAGTACTATCTCTTCATCGCCTGCATCAGCCATAAGCTTCTTTTCAAGTTCAACAATATTTTTGAATTTTTCAAGGAAGAAAGGATCGATGAAAGTCAGTTCAGCTACTTCTTCAATTGAGAAATTCTGCCTGAATGCGTCAAAGAGACAACCGAACCGCTCATCTGTCGGGCTCTGGAGGATCATCCGTATCTCTGAATGGGATGTATGCTCAGTAATATCGGTATCGAGTGACCGGAGGGACTTAATAAGTGCCTCTTCAAGCGTCCTGCCTATTGCCATGACTTCGCCTGTGCTTTTCATTGCAGTAGTTAAGGTGCGGTCTGCGCCACTGAACTTGTCAAACGGCCAGCGCGGGACTTTCACAACCACATAATCAATTGCAGGTTCAAAGGATGCCGGTGTGCACCCGGTGACTGTATTTGTGATTTCATCAAGATGAAGGCCTATTGCAATCTTTGAAGCTACACGTGCAATCGGGTAACCTGTTGCTTTGGACGCAAGTGCCGAAGACCGTGATACGCGGGGGTTGACCTCAATTACACGATAATCTCCATCTTTGTAGGCAAGCTGCACATTGCAGCCGCCCTGCACATCAAGAGCACGGATAATTTTTATTGACGCACTGCGTAAAAGCTGGAATTCATCATCCCTGAGAGTCAGAATCGGTGCTACAACCACACTATCTCCGGTATGAACGCCCATCGCATCAATATTTTCCATGCCACAGATGATGATACAGGTGTCTGCAGAATCACGCATAACCTCAAACTCAATCTCTTTCCATCCAAGAACACTTTCCTCTATGAGAACCTGGTGAATACGTGATCGGGTAAGTCCTATTTCAACGATGCGCCGGAGTTCTTCAGAATTGTGTGCAATACCGCCACCGGCACCGCCAAGAGTGTATGCCGGCCGTATGATAGCAGGAATACCGACAATTTCAAGGGCTTCTTCAATCTGATCCATACTTTCAAGGATCATACTTTTGGGAACCGGTTCACCAATTTCAATCATCAGGTCACGGAACTGTTCCCGATCTTCACCCTTGTAAATCGCTTCCAGAGGTGTCCCAAGGATTTCAATTCCTTTGAGGGCACCCATCTCTGCAAGTTCTGCTGTCAGGTTAAGTCCGGTCTGGCCACCCATCCCACTGAGTATACCATCAGGTTTTTCCTTCTCAATGATCTTTGCAATTATTTCAGCACGCAGTGGCTCTAAATAGATGACATCTGCCATATCAGGGTCGGTCTGAATTGTTGCAGGGTTGGAATTGACGAGAACAACCTCTATACCCTCCTCTCTGAGTGCTCGGCAGGCCTGAGACCCTGAGAAATCAAACTCCGCTCCCTGACCTATCTGAATAGGTCCTGAACCAATAAGCAGGACTTTTTTAATCTCTTTTTTGAGTGGCATTCAGGGTATCCCCCTGTACATCAGGTCAAATATTGGTCTTTCTGTATCATG
>DAOVRB010000124.1 GCA_030628325.1 Methanomicrobiaceae archaeon
GTGTCGGTTCCCGCATGCGGCTAAATGGGATTGAAAAATATCCGGACTATTCTACATATCTGTTGAAAAACAAAACAGAGCAGGAAGCCCTTAGAAATGCCCTGACAATTAATGTTACCAAATTCTGGCGTGATACGGAAGTATTTGATCTGATTAAAAAAGAAGTAATACCAGAAGTAATCCGGCGAAAAAATAGAATTAGAATCTGGAGTGCAGGGTGCGCTACCGGAGAAGAGCCATATACACTTGCCATTATTGTTTATGATCTGACCAGAATGAAGTCTGATGTACAGGTAACTATTTTTGCATCTGACCTTGATAATGAAGCCTTAAATAAGGCCAGAGCAGGGGTATATGACAAAAAAGCTCTGGAAAATCTCACTGAAAGTCAAATCCGAAGACACTTTACATTGCTGGATAATGAAAAATATCAGGTGAAACCTCACTTAAAAGAGATGATTAAGTTTTCAAAGCACGACCTGATGAGTGGCAAGCCGATTACAAATTACCTTGACATTGTTCTCTGCAGAAATGTTACAATTTATTTCACAGAAGAACAGAAGAACAAGCTGGCAAAAATATTTCAGTCCGCCCTCCTTATGGATGGTTACTACATAATGGGAAAAACCGAATATATGGGAAGGGAAGTTGAAGATCTATATACACCATATAACTCAATCCAGAAAATATACAAAAAGAAGATGTAACTGTTCCGGTTGACCTGTGAGCGATCTTTGGGAGAAACGTATTCTCCTCGAAAGTTCCCACAAAGAAGGACAGAACCAGCTGTTCATCCTTTTTCATTGTCGGGATATGTCCTCTGACGCGGCAGAACCATGATGTTCCCTTTTCACTCCTGAAAATTTTCTGGTGCAGTTTGACCATCCTGATCTCCCGTTCGGCCTGATTATTAGGGAATGGAGCAGAGTTGATCGTACCGTCTCAGAAGCCCGGTACCTGCAATGTGGAGGCATTGTCAGATAACGTTTACTCACATCCCTCAATCTTCACATTGAGTATCTGCACCCCCTGCCAGAAGTTCATGTATCTGTTTTTCGGTTTCTGCAGGATTTTGGTAACGATTCCGGACTGCCTTAAACCCAGGTAGGCTTTTTGCTCATGGGACGTCCAAACACGTTAGAGAAGGTCTCACAGACTCTGTCATATGGGGTTAGGTGGAATAAACACAGAGGCAGATCGAATAAGCCATCCTTCAGGTGTTAGCCATACTGTATTACGGGATGCTGCACTTCAGGAGGGAACTCCACCTGGTTATACTAACTGCAGTGTGGACACTTTTTGTGCTCGGCGTGGTCTTTCGGTGACAATAATCTTCAATGGATGGATGTCGTGAACCTGCCGCCGTTCTGGTTAAGTCAGGTATCCAGTTCCGCGATGCGGGATTCAGGCCGGGCTATTCTTACTTCCTGTTGTTCAATGATTGCATCAGGGTTGGTGTGACAGATGACACGGATCTCTTCACGCTTCAGTGCCATTTTACTACAATCTGTTGTATTCTTTGATTATATACAGATCTAACTGTTTATAGTCTCCTATTCTCCAATTGCGTAACAATATATATGTGGATTTGGAAAATTGATTCGGGGCTTAACAATTAAAAAAAAAGATTATATAAGTTTGGAACGCTGCAAAAGCAGAATGTCATCTGTAGTGAGCTTTGCACCGCTTCTGAACTGCTGGAAGATCTCTTCTGCCTCTTTGCGAACTGCTTTTTCTTCCTTGTTAACCCGTGTTTTCTTGCCTTTCTTGCGGATTCCGCCGATTACCTTATCATAGTCGCGGAGTTCTTTCTGGCATTCAATGAACTGATTATGTTCTGCATCAGCAGTTTCCTGTGCTTCAACAAACTTGCGGTGAGATTCATCTGCTGCTTCACGGGACTTGTCTGCTTTCCTGTAACATTCCACCATCAGGTCGTGGTGCTTTTGTGCAAGTTCAGCACTTTCGGTCACTTTTGCGTGAAGTTCTGAAGCACTCTTGCGAAAGTCCCTGGCATCCTGAAGTTTTGAGTGGATCTCCTTATTCTGCTCAAGTTCAGTTTCCTGTTCCTTTATGGAACTTTTCATGTGCTTGATCTTTTCGATCAACTCACGTTCTTTATCGGTGCTAATGACCTGTGTCTGCTGCTGGAACTCCATGTATTCAATTTGCTTCTGGAGTTCTTTGACACCACGTGAATTACTGAGAGACCCATGCTCCTTCTTGAATGCGTCAATCTCTTCAAAGAGGATATTTGCTTTTTTATTGAATTCATCCCGTTCACCTTTGAAGCGCTGCACACCGTTATTGCTTTCATCTCTCAGTTCTTTATGGTTCTGTGCTTCTTCCACAAATTCACGTGTTTGTGCATTCAACTGGTTACGCTCGCGTGCCATTGCACTTGCAAGTGCGTTCAGTTCATTTCTTTTGTTTTTGTGTTCTTCCGAGTCCGTAAGAAACGTTTTTCTTTTATCAATTAGTTCATTCAACATGCTCAACCATTCCTATATCGAAAATATCTGCAAATCCAGTTAATGTAGATATATGCAAAGTTCGCACTGGAGGTAGAATTGTAAAATACGGAAACAAAAGCTCTCTTTCGGACTCGGATGAGAGGTTCATGTTCATCTGGCTGTTCGTAATGTTCAACTCCTGCACGATAGGGGAGTGATATGCAAGATATCTTAATTTCCCCTGTATTTACATATGTCTGATTATGGACACACAATAATTTCTATTATTCAAATGTATTGAGAATTAATATGTATTTCGTTGTGATGTATTATATTTTGAGAGAATTTTGAAAATCACCTTCTCTCCAGAAAGTGCTGTTTTCTTATCAATCAACCAATTCCGGGTGGTTACGTCCTTAAATTTATCAATCAATGATGAATATGACAAAAATGCCTCTCTTAGAAATCAGCTGGGCGCACTCTCAACTCTAACTGACTGGAGGGTAAATTGCCGTAGGGTGATACTTAACACCGGTGTTGAATCAATAATTTCAATCTCAGTCCCTGGTAATTTTTTAGAGGTGGCTCTGAATGCAGGTCTGTCCGAAAAACAGGTTATGTTATTATGGTGCTATAGCTGATTTAACAGAGTCCCGGGTAAGTTTTCTGAAATTTTAACGAAAAAAGTATTTCTGGTGAATGAACCATCGGCGGTTCATGCGGGGTCATGTTCCATATTGCCTGACCAATGTTGCTTCACCTGATATTATCAGCATGACACTGAGGCATCATGCATGTTTTCATGTCAGGTTTAATATAATTTATATTTCTTTACTGAATAAAGTCAATTAGTCCGCCACTGGTTTGTTCGTGTGCGACTCTCCTGCCACTTCCACCTGTCATTCTGTTGTTGGACTGGCTGCCAAGTGATGAGGGGGCTGAAATTGCTGATGAGATAGGATGCCTCTGGCCCAGAATCTGTGCACTCTTCACACCCGTCATGATTGCCATAACGCGGACTTTCCCTTCGTACTCCTTGTTTATCCGTGCTCCCCAGATCACATCTGCATGTGCATCCAGTTCATATGTGAGTGAACTTGCAATTTCTTCGGCATCGTGTAATGTCAGGTCGCTTCCACCTGTGATGTGGATGAGGCTTCCTGTTGCGCCACGGTAGTCAATGTCCAGTAACGGATGGTTGAGGCACTCGTGGACTACGCTTTCTGCCTTGTTCTGTTGTTTACTCTCTCCGACAAGCATGACTGCGACTCCGCCCTTGCTCATGATTGCTCTGACATCTGCATAGTCAATGTTGATTAGAGATGGCTCAGTGATAGTCTCTGAAATGCCCTTTACGGTTTCTGCGATAAGCTGATCCATGACTGAAAATGCCTGGCCAAGGGGCAGGTTCGGAACAAAAGTCATCAGTCTGTTATTGTCCAGAACAATAACCGAGTCTGCTGCATTGGATAGGGCTTCTAGACCTTCTTCAGCACGAAGGAGGCGTGCTTTTTCAACCTGGAACGGGTAACTTACCATACCTACAACAATGGCACCCTGTTCCTTGGCGATTTGTGCTATGACCGGGGCCACACCTGTTCCTGTGCCACCTCCCATGCCTGCTGTGACAAATACCAGGTCTGCATCTTCAAGTAGCCCTTCCAGTGTTGTACGGGCCATTTCAGCAGCACGCTTGCCAATGTCCGGGAAGCCACCCGCACCAAGTCCTTTTGTAAGTGACTTGCCTATGAGGACGCGCCTGTCAGCCTGGATCATCTCAAGGTGCTGTTTGTCCGTGTTAATTGCGATCGTTTCCGCACCACTGACTTTCATATGATAAAGTCTGTTGACCGTGTTGTTGCCGGCACCCCCACAACCTACAATGACAATTCTTGGCTGTCCAATGAAATCATCATCCCCGATAACCTCTCTGTCGTAGTTTTTCTCCATTTCCGAGTGCTTAAGAGCCTCAGTTATAATACTCTGCATTCAAAATCCTCCTAAAATCCCTCAATTGAAAATTCTTTGATATCTCTTATTCAATGGTGTAAGATTGTTCCTCAGTAAGATACAGGCCATCAAAATTCACTTTTCACATGAATCTGCATCTGACAAAACCCCTATATTTCAAATGAAATCTGTTCACTATCTCTAATCACGCGATTGGCATGTTTCTCGATTAGTTCCCTTACTGCGTACCTGACAGCTTCTGAAATCGTTGGAAATTCTCCTGCCTCTACGAGTTTTTCGAGCATTGTAATCTGTTGTGGAGGTAATCTGATGGTAATCCGTTCCATTGTAGATATCCCTGTGTCAGACATTTGACTGACAATTGTCTGCTGATTGTCAGACCTAAA
>DAOVRB010000052.1 GCA_030628325.1 Methanomicrobiaceae archaeon
CCGGAGCTGTGTCGGATCAACTTCCACACCAATAAGCCGGCAGAGTGTATCTAATAGACTGGTGGCACTTATCGGGTCAACAAGATAGCCTGAGGTCTCTCCCATAAGGCAGATCGCTTCTATCCCTCTTTGTGCACCCAGTCCAAGCAGAAGTCCGGAAGCACCGATGATACCGCCTCCCGGTTCTCCACGTGTAAATATTACACCTGCGTCCTCAGCCTCGGCTTTCAGAACCTCATTATTTACAGCACCTAAAACACGGCAGTCCTTAACAAGATGACCCACACCATATCCCCCAAGAGTATAGATGCGTTTTACACCGGCTTTCTCTGCAATCTCAAGATAAACATCAGATAGCAGGTAATGACCTTCTGCAGATGTACTCTGGAAATCACCGACCAGAAATAAAATGTCCTTCCCGCCATCAGAATAATGATAAATTTCATTTTTGGCAAGGCTGGCAACACCATTCTCATCGATCATTACCTGAGGAGGGAAAAATATCGAATGTATCTCTGCAACCTTCCTGGCACCAAGTTCATCAATCATATGCTCAGCAACCAGTTTGCCGACCTGACCAACTCCTGGCAGACCTTCAATAAAGATCTCTGCATTAATGTCAATATCACTAACAAAACTTACACTAATATCTTCCATATTTTACCCTCCGGCGATAACTACCATATTTGTCTTCCGGAGAAAAGCGTGCAGGATGAGCAATCCTTGTATCACTTCCACATTCAGGACACGAAAAAGAGAGTCTGTATGTACCATCCTGTGGACAGCGCCGGATATGTTTACTCATTAATTTTTACCGGATTTCTGTTTGCGGATAAACTCACCGCTGCCATCAGCACGCTCAAGAACGCCAATTGCAGCATTTGCAACCTTATTTATAGCCTTTTCGGCAATTTTGTAATCCAGAGCTGTAACCTTAACCCTATATTTTGGAGCACCCACATAGACAAGTTCGATATCAACATCTTTCATCTTTGGCTGTGCACTGCGGAGTGCTCTCCTGATTACATTTACCCCGTCCGGTTTCATTGAAGTGAGGACGAGTGTCCCTGTAATAGTTACTTTAGAGAGTTTTGCATTCTCACCGGCAACTTCAACAAGAGATTTTGAAAGATTTTCATCAAAACCCAGTTTCTTTAGTGTGCCTTCTTCATCAATCAGGATATCTTCAAAGACCGGATACAGAGAACCATATTCCTGATAGAATTTATCTTCAATGACCTCTTTAGCAACGCCGGATGCTTCAGAAACGAATTCAACCCATTTTTTTGCCTTGTTTTCGTTTTTCCATTCATGGACTTTCTCCTTGCGCTGGTGGTCATTTACATCCTTTAGAGAGAGATCAATATGACCGCGATTCCTGTCAACGTGCAGCACCTTACATACAGCTTTCTGACCCTCGCGCACAAAATCACGGATGTGTTTAATCCATCCCCTTGCCACTTCGGCAATAGGAATTAAACCTTCAATATCGTTGTATTCATCCAGTGAAACAAATGCAACGAAGTCTTTTACCTTTGTAACGGTGCAAACAACAAGTTCGCCTTCTTCCGGCCAGTCTCTCTCGTTCATGAAAGTATCACTCAAATTTAGCGAGAATTTCTGCTTTAATCTCTGCATTTCCACCGCGTGGTTCTGCGATCACTTTACCACAAACCACACAGTCAACAACACTGCTTGCTTTTTCGAATATAAGTTGTTCATTTTCACAGTCAGGGCATTTCACCCTGATGAAACTGCTTTTGTTATCTCTGTTTACACGAACCATGACAATAATCACTCCGTTAATTCAAATTTACCCGCTCTAACTCCGGCGCGGAGATGTGCTTTACCACAAACACTGCAGCGGTACCTTACATTGATTCTTTTGGTTGGTTTATCTCCACCAGGTACCTTTGAGAATTTCCCCATGTTACCTACTTTACCACGGCGGGCTTTCTGACGGTCAATCCAGTGAAGATGAAGATCTTTACCCTTCTTGACTTTTTCAACCTCATGAACCTCGTGTTTTCTGCAGTATGGACAATACGTCCTGAATTTTGCTGGCATCTTCATGAAAATTTAACCCCTTAAACTGAATATTGAATCCCAATATTATTTGCCAACCCTTATATTTAAGGCTATGTTGCGCCCGTATAATACACTGGCATTCATCTTAGGAAGTGTTACTACATCTTCATTCCTAAGACTATATACTCTCCCATCTACACCCATAAATGGTTCCATATCTTTTAGCACATGAACCAGAACATAATCAGACACTGCAGCCCCTTCACCCTCCGGAGGAACTTCAGTATCAAGAGATAGATCCCCGGCTTCCAGAACATGCACAGGCAGTTGCTCATCAGATACCGCAACATAATCCAGGTCAATGAGTTTATTATGGCAGATTTCAATTGCAGAGATTATCTGATCAAACATCTCCTTCTCAGCAGGAAGCATTTTTTTCAGCTCTGCCTTATCCGGATTGCCTGCACCGGTCTGGTTCATCGCCAGTTTCAGAATTTTCTTAAACCTTTCAAAAACAATATCCTGAAGAGTCTCCTTCATACTGTCAATCTCGTTTAACAGTTCACTGGCACGATTCGTAAGAAAATTGTCAATTGACTGCGCCTGCACGCATAACTGTGAGAGGTCTCCCCCGGCCTTCTCAAAGATATCAGGCGGTATTTCGCTCAACTTCCCGCTTTCGCGTTCGTCAAGGACAATTATCCTCAGATCTTCAAATTCCATCTCTCAAACCTCCTGAAGAGACCTCTGCAAGACCCCGGCCGCACAAAAACACAGCCATAGCTTCAGGCACTGTGTTTAATCCCTTCTCTAATGTATAATTATTCCCAAGAATGGGCATTTTAAGATTCATTGACAGCTCAATCTTTACATCTGAAGTCCCGAATACAACAGCATCAGTAAGCGGATCAAAATCAGGCAATTCAGAAACAGAAACAGGCGTCACTCTAAAACCTGAACCACCGTGCAGTGATCCCGGCAGCCTGATCAGTCTTTTTATGTCCGTCGTAACAGGTTCATCAGTAAGGGCAGCACGTTCCTTTACGCGGTCATAAAAGCCACCCTTATCCTCATCAACTATTGCACGCAGCACACGATTCTTTAACAGTACGTCCTCCGCAGGATTTTGAATTTTATCAATAATACGGTCTATTCCCGGTAAAAATGACGTTGCTGAATCAGAACTCACATTTCTGATTGCCGAAAGGTGAGACACCGCATCTTTCCCCTCCAGCGAGTTAATGTAACTGAGATAATCTGCCAGAGCATCCCTGTAACGCACATGCCAGCCACAAACAGGATCCGGATGCCCTCTGAGCATAACTTCAGGATCTATACCAATACCACAGACATAACCAACAATTTCCCTTCTTTCCCTGCTGGTCCACTGCCTCACATCGAGGGTGCGTATGTGTACATGATATCCCCGGCCGCCGGAAAATACGACATTCAAATCACGTGATGAAAAACCCAGTTCATCTGTCAGCATCTGAATTAGTTTTAAAGTTTCATCCCTAACACGCGCAAGCATCATATCATATGCACCCCGCACAATATGATCCGCATCAAGGTCAAATATCAGGTCCGCACCGCTCCAGAGTTTATCGTTCATTGTCGGAGCTGAAGGAAGGGCATAATATGCTGTTGAATGATACACATGACGCGGAACCATGGTCCTGAGATATGCCTCCACCTCATCCTTTGTTGAAAAAGCAATATGCCGTTTCATCCGGATATCAGACAACAGACTAAAGAAAACAAGACCCCATTCCCGCTGCTCAAGAGCAGGGGGCAGGACTATGGTTGCCCCCTGATAATATGAGGAAAATTTCTGTTTTAAAAATTCAAGTGTGGCCGGGTTCATTACAGTCTCTTTACCATATATGGTCCGGCTCTTTCATATCCATGCCGATGATAATATGGGCGTACACCTATACCACTCATTACAGCAATCTTATGATAACCATTATCACAGGCGATATCTTCAGCCTTTTTGAGAAGTACCCCTCCAAAATTCCGGTGTTGCCACTCTTTTCCTTCTCCTGAACGGGACAGCGGAACAACAGAACCATATACATGCAGTTCACGAATGATAGCAGCACCATCCAGTTCCTCACGCCAGGGTCCTTTTGGGAAACGCAGCCGGATAAACCCAATAAGGACATCATCAGCTGTTATGGAGATGAAAAACTCTTTTCCACCCGAGGATGCATACTCCAGAACTTCAATTACAGGTTTACTTTTTATACTGTTGCGGCCTGCTTCACGGCAGCGGATACATCTGCACTTACCCCCCTGTTCAGTCAGACGGTTTTTGCATAACTGCCTGAAATTGCTGTGATGCGAACCTGCCACGATCAGCTTTGCCGGAATATCCCTCTGTATACGCGAAATACGCACATATTCAGGGAGGATAGATTTTGCATATACAATAAGGTCAATTAATTCGTCCTCATCATATACAGAGTATTCACCCTTTTTCCAGAGATCTTCGATCTCAGACCCCGGCGTTACCAGCGTAGGATAGATTTTAAGGAAGTCAGGTTTGAAACGTGAATCCGAGAACAATATTTCAAACATCTTCCTGTCATCCTCAATCGTTGCAGAGGGCAGGTTTGGCATCACATGAAAACCCACCTTAATACCTGCCTCCCGAAGCAGATGATTTGCAAGAACAATCTCAGAAACCCCGTGACCCCTGCGGTTATATTCCAGAATCCGATCATCAGGCTGCTGGACACCCAGTTCCACTTTTGTAACCCCAAGTGAGAGCATCCTGTCAATGTGTTCCTGTTTGCACCAGTCAGGACGCGTTTCGAAGGTTACTCCTATACACCTGACACCGGAGCGTTCATTCTGCTCACAGAGTTCATCATAGGTCTGCGCAACCCCTGATGGTGTATCACTGTGTTCATTCATCGCTCTGATACACTCGCTTATAAACCACTCCTGATATTTTAGGTCACGTGCAGTCATAGTGCCGCCCATAACAATCAGTTCAACCTTGTCTACGACATGCCCGAGTTCTTCAAACTGACGGAGTCTTGCCTGCACCTGACGGTAGGGATCATATTCATGCTGCCGGGCACGCAGTGCCGCCGGTTCCTCACCGGTATAACTCTGTGGTGAATTAAACGGGTGGTCAGGACCTCCGGGGCAGGGCAGGCATTTCCCATGCGGACAGGGATGCGGAGAAGTCATCACCGCAACCGGAGCAACACCGGAAATTGTTCTTGAGGGCTTCAGCTGAAGAACCGGGCGCAGTGATTCGCGCTCCTCTTCAGTTGCAGCAGCAAGAATTTCAGAATTTTTGGGTATAGAAGAGAGACCATATTTTTTCGAGACCCTTGTCTTAATCTTCTGGATATCAGACGGTTTTATACCGTCCAAAGAAATGAGAGAAATTAACTCTCTGTAGATTGCAATATCATCCATAAATTATTGTTCAGCTATCTTTTCAGACCTTGAACCAGCGCCGGGCGAATATTCGGAATAATCGACAACAGATGTCTGATTCTGTCTGATATACTGAACAAGTTCATCACCAAGAGTCAGAATTGCCTGCTTATGACAGACCTTATTTTTGTGTATATGAACAGGAGAGATCTCCAACAGATTATAATTTTCTGTAATTATTTCCTCACCATTTACTGATTCATAATAATTTTTTACATGAACAAGTAACATGTGTAAATGTAGTAATTCCTCTTTCTGCAACTAATCACCAATCCTTAAACTTTACTACATTCATATCCTGATATAGTTTGTTGGTGATCTTTATATCAGATTTCATACACATGGCAGGAGCACTCACAGGACTCGCAATTGGGGATGCAATGGGTGCGCCCCTTGAGGGACAAAAATCACCTGAAAAAACAGTCACTGAAATGGGTTTTGGGGGCATCCACAATATAAGCAGGGGATATTTTACAGATGATACAATGCAGGCACTCGCAATTGCAGAATCACTAATCCAATTCCGGAGATATTGTCCGGAAGACATTCTGCAGAGACTCGTTCGCGGCTATCTGGAAAATCCACGATATTACGGACCAACATCAACTTCGTTTTTCAAACTGATTTTGAATGGAACCGCGCCGGATATTGCAGCTGAAAATGTATACAGGAAGTCAGGCGGCAGGAGTAATGGCAGCGTGATGAGGGGGGCGCCCATTGGTATAGTCTATCCACCCGGCGAAGTCAGGGAAATCAGCCTTGCCTGTTCGGCACTGACACACAGAAACCCGGTAGCCTGTGAATGCTCTGCATTTTTCAACCAGTTAATAAGTGAACTTTGCAGGCGAAGTTCAAAAGATTCTGCATACTCACACGCGCTCATGAAATGCAGAGATAATGAAGTTTTTAACCGGCTCTCGTCACCCCGTACATACGCCCTGAGACCGACACTGGACGCACTGGATGCCACACACTGCGCAGTCTCCGTCTTCATGGAGACAGATTCACCAGAAGATGCAGTGATTACAGTGATTAACCTTGGCGGTGACGCAGACACCACCGGGGCGTTGTGCGGCGCCCTTTCAGGCGCATATTATGGGTTAAATGCAATCCCGGCACGCTGGCGTGGAAATCTTAACAAAATAGAGATGATTATTGATATTGGTTACAGACTTTCTGAAATTGCAAAGAAGTGACGTTCGTAACTATAAACACAGTATGAAAGAGGAGATTATGGCGATTGACCCTCCCATGACAGCGGATTTTGCAACAGGATGAACCACCTCATCTGCCAGAAGAGGGACTTCCCGCCTCAACCCTGCAGATTAAATAGAAGTTAATTCAACAAGTTTCAATCTGAATTTCTTTTCGCACTCTCCTGCCGCATTGCCAAGCACTTTACTAATCAGATAATATTCACCCTCTATGATACCCTCAGGACAACACAAC
>DAOVRB010000274.1 GCA_030628325.1 Methanomicrobiaceae archaeon
CCTGTAATAGAGAATTTGTCACCTTTTGCAACAGTCTGTGCAGATGTGGGTGCAGTAAGGTAAAACGGGTAAATCGGTTTTCTCACAAGTACATCAAATGTGGCATTAGCGGAAGCATCAGGTTCTGCTGAACACCCCACAGTAACGATGTACTCATCAGGCTCCCAGGTAGTGGTGTTGACGATAAATGACCAGCTGTTATATCCATCACCCTTCCCGACGTTAACAGAGCCAGAGCTAACGCCGGACTGCGTTGAATAAGAAGTCACGTCAATGAACAGTTCGTCATCGACAGCGAGGTTGGTTGTACCTGTAATGCTGAAAGTGTCACCAACGTACTTGTTACCAACCGGACTGATCTGAATCCATGGTTCCTCAATGAAAACTGCAAGCTTGTCAGATATATCATCAATGTCCGGGCTGTTGATTGCCTGAACTAGTGCACAAGCAGCATCTGAACCCTGCAGACTGCCAGTACCGGTAATTACAAAGAGATTTGTACCGGTAATTATGTTCCGCACGAAAGTATGTGTTTCCACAACATTTGGAATTATGTCAAGCTGACCGTTGTACATCGGGTGCTGCACAACAATGAAGTACTGACCGCTTGTCATATTAGCTGTTACTGCTGAACTGATCTCGTGTGAGAATGAACCATCGTCCTCAACAGATTTTGTGACACGCTGATAGTAGTTATTTCCAAGAACCCAGATTGCAAGTGCAAGTGTATCAGGGTTACCGTCTGCAGTACCTGTAATGTAGAACCCGTCACCCTTTGCAACAGTCTGTGCAGACGTGGTTGCAGTAATGAATGGTTGTCTGATAACTACAGACACTGTGTCATACGGTACACCGGTGAGGTCGTTTTTCTTATTTGGCCGTGCTGCAGCGTAGATTGTATATGTACCTGCATCAAGTCCGCTATTTGCTGTGTCCCACGTGTATTCCCACGTGTTATCTGTCCTGACACATTCCTGAACAAAGGTGGCTGCACTTCCGGTGATACATGTAGTGGTAATGTCATCAAGTTTAACACCATCCGCGGAGACCACATATGGACCAGTGATATAGAGGTAAACAATGCCAGAATAGGTGTTTGTACCAGAGAGAGTTACTTCTTCTCCCATGTAGTATTGTCCATCACCTGATCCGGCAATTGTAACGCTGCCTTTCAGGACAGTGCGTTCAACCAGCGTTTCGCCGTTTGTGATTACGTTCCCGTTTACATCTGTCTCACGCAGGCGGAATATTGTTTTTTCACTGGTAGTGGAAACTTCAGGTACCTCACCTGCAAGGCGATAGTGTATTTCAATTGTGTTTGAGTCAGGATAGGATAAATCCCATCCTCCGAATGTCAGGTATTTCTTGCCAGACACTCCCCATATACCATGTCCGTTTACTTCTTTCTGGTATTCCCATTCCGGATCTTCAAGTTCAGTGTATGCCTCAAGGTCGTGATTTGCAATAAAAGTGAGTCCGCTTGAAGCTGTCAGCGTGATATCACATTCCACTGTGACCTGATCTCCTGGCGAAAGATCACCTGATGGGGAGACCTCAAGTCTGTCGAGGTTGTACCCCGCTGCTGCCGGAGCAACAATCATGAACACTGCCATCAGGACAGCAATGGCGACAACCATTATTTTTGTTGTACTCTTCATATTAACCTCAGATTATAAGATGTAGAGTTATCATGAATATTATACAGTTGTCGAATAATTATTCATCATACCCAATTCTCCGAACGACAGAATATAATCCGACAATTTCTGATGTGTAACACTCCCTTAAAACAAAATCCAAATTATGATTATTTTTTCGTGGGTGTACTGGTGATGGTCAGTGAATGTGTCTCGTCCGGGAAAATCAGGTTCTCAGGATGCCAGAGTGGCATCTAATATCCATTCATTGCATTGGTTTATACAATCTTAAGTATATTCTGGTTTGACTATTGCATGTTCATATCTTATTTTCTGAATGTTATTTCTCAAAATGTCATTTTTTCTGTTCAGTGCGTGGAAAAATCATGGAAACGAGTGAACAGATAACCACCCCAATTGCGTAGAGGTTGGTCCATGGGTCTGTGTGTCACACCAGCCAGTGAACAGGGAACATGCCGTTTTTCCGTGAGGTTCACGAAAATGAGAGCAAAACCTTGATCAGGTCATCACACAGCAGGAAAGCAGGTGCTATTGCATCAGTGTGCACTCATGTATGCGCTCAGGTCTGTTGCAAGATCACTGGAAGGAGAGCCCTTCATGGCTCCTATGAGCAGATCTATCTGCAGATAAGAGCCTGTTTCGCCGGAGATTCGGGGGTGGCAGCACTCAGAGTCGGCACGCTCCGGGATGTGGTCTTCTCCCGCTGGATCTTCAGAAGAAGGAGAATAGCATGAAAACACAGGAAAACTTCCTGAAGTAGGTACCGACCCCGGTGTAGGTAGGGGTGGCATTCTGTGAAGAAAAATGGAATATTTAAAGTACTCCTGCCAAAACCCATGAAAAAATCACATTTTCTGGCAGTCCAAAAAACGCTCTTTAATCTCAACAGCAGGGATCGAGATATCCGGTACATCAGAATTCCCCGGCCTGATCACCACATGAATAAACCGTGGCCCCTTCGCCTTCGTCTCGCCATCCCCCTTCTCTCTCAGTGCACACCTCAAACCGTCAGGGGTATCGACTTTTACAGTATTTACAACCCCTGATGCAATTGCTAGAAGTTCCATATCCACTCCTGCATATGCATGTGTGATCTGGTTCCCTGTACTCCCAAACGCACCGTTATCAAGGCAGACCACTGTCAGATTACCAGGATTTTCCGCTGCGACAACAGGAAGGACCGCAGTTCCGAGCAGACTCCCGTCACCGTCAAGCACTATCACATCCTTCCCGGTCCCGGTCCCGATCCCAAGCGCCA
>DAOVRB010000089.1 GCA_030628325.1 Methanomicrobiaceae archaeon
AGGCGGCAAAGTGTTTGCCACAGGCGGATTAAAGGAGATTGCAAAGGAGTCTGTCTGGAATATCAGTGCATACTTCAAGAAGGTCACCGGCAAGGACATCGAGAATATGGATGTCCATATACAGTTCATTAATACCCATAACGTGGATGGAGATTCTGCGTCTGTCAGTATTGCAACGGCTGTCATAAGCGCAATAAAGAATATCCCGGTGCGGCAGGATATTGCAATGACAGGTTCGTTATCTGTCCGCGGAGACGTACTCCCGATAGGGGGTGTCACTTATAAGATCGAGGCGGCAGCAAAGGCGGGTATTAAGACGATCCTGATTCCGAAGACTAATCTTGGTGAGGTGCTCATTGAGGATCGGTACAGAGATATGGTTGAGATAATAACCGTTGAAACCATTCAGGATGTACTGGAGCATGCTCTTGTGCCGGATAAGGACGATGATTTCCTTATAAAATTACGACAGTTCACCCAGTCCGGGTCGAAAATGGCCTTTGCCTCCGGAACTGCAAGTGCACCAACAGGGGTCTGAACCTTGATGGAGGAGCCTAAATACTATGATATCCGCCATGTTGCGGGTATCTCCACCCATATTGACATAGACAACTCAGTTGTGGAGTCTGCGGGAAGCAGTTTTTTTGATACGGCGGTTATCAGGGTACTCGGCCAAAAGGGCTGGGGTGTTCTTACTGTTGACAATTTTGGAGAAAAAAGCAGGGCTGAAACTGACGGGTTCATACAGGAAGCCCTGAAGTTTGCTGCTGTAACAGAGGAACCGGTTGAACTTGCCGATGCACCGGGAGGTATTCTTCCTGTGCCTGTGATGAAGGAAGATCCCGGAGATGTTTCACTCGGGGAAAAATGTGAACTTCTCTTATCAATTGAGGCTGCAGCGAGAAAACCGGGTATTATGAATACAAGGGCCCGTTACTCGGAAAGTTCCGGTACAGTCTGTTTTACTGACTCAGGAGGGAATGAATACAGCTATGAGATGGTTCGTTCCGGCTATTCAGTAGTCGCTGTGGCCCGGAAGAACGGCACTATGCAGATGGGGCGTGAGAGCGAGCACACCATCTCCGGACTGAACCTCCGTCATAAGGAGGTAAAGGGTTCTCTGGCCGCAGAACGTGCCATAAAACTGCTTGATGCCCTGCCTGCAAAGGGCGGCAGGATGAATGCGGTTCTTGACCAGGAACTTGCCGGTGTATTTGCCCACGAGGCGATAGGGCATGCGAGTGAGGGTGATCTGGTTAAGGAAGGTGTTTCTGTCATAAAAGATAAAATCGGTGAGAAGATAGGAGACGGGTGCCTGACTGTTGTGGACGATCCCACCATGCCCGAGTTCGGATTCATGCCGGTGGACGCTGAAGGGGTTGCCGTGCATAGGACCGAGATTATAAGATCGGGTGTACTCGTAAATTACCTCCATAACCGTCAGACACTTGCTGCTGTGGGCAACGGTGTGGCAGGGCACGCACGTGCGGTATCAGGCGATGTACCACTTGTCAGGATGAGCAACACATTCATTGAAAATGGTGATTCAACAATGGATGAGATTATTGAGTGCTGCAGGGATGGTATCCTCCTGAAAGGTTCACGCGGCGGACAGGTGGACCCTGGGCGTGGTGTATTCCAGTTTAATGCAGAATATGGATATATTATCAAAAACGGTGAGCTAAAAGAGATGGTGAGGGATGTCTCTCTTTCCGGTGACATACTCTCAACTCTTCACAATATTGTCATGTGTGCAGATGACAGGAAGATGACACCGGGCTATTGTGGGAAGGGTGGCCAGAGTGTGCCCGTAACGGACGGAGCTCCACATGTGCTTCTTAAAGATGCGGTGATAGGTGGTCAGGGTGTCTGAAGCAGGGGAGATTGCAGAATTATCTGAGACGATCATCTCTGCAGGTCTGAGAGTTGCAGATGAAGTGGAAGTATATCTTGCAGAGGGTTCTTCTGTAAGTGCCGAACTTAAACGGGATATTATCGGTGAAGCCGGGGCGTCTGATGCGTGGGCACTTGGAATACGCACGATAAAAGACGGCAAAATCGGCATTTCGTCGACATCAAACCCGCGTAAATGGAGGCAGTGTCTTGATGCTGCAGTTGCAAGCACAATACTTGCGACACCTCAGGAATGGAATGGCCTGCCGGGTCCGGCTGATCTCAAAAGAAAGATGGACGTCTTTGACTCTGAGATTGAAATTGATATATCGGTGGTATGTGAACTGATCTCAGGTATGCTTGAGGGTGCAAAAGAGCACACTGTTGATGTGGCAGGCGGTTCTGCAGGTCTCTCAACCGGCAGGGTGACACTTGCAAACAGCAGCAGTCTTCTGTATACCAGAGAGAAAACCGGTGTCGGGATCTCACTTGAGACAATAAGCGGTACATCCACCGGGTATGAGTTTGACAATTCGTGTTTTATTAAAGACGTAGATCCGGAGGAGGTTGGAAGACAGGCAGCGTTCCTTGCGGCACATTCCGTTGGGGGGACAGATATACAGAGCGGTGCATATGATGTCATCCTCTCCCCTCTTTCAGTCTCACAACTTATCGGAGCAGTCCTCTTACCTGCATTAAACGGCCGGAACGTAAAGGCGGGAAGATCATTTTTTGCTGACAAACTGGGTGAAAAGTGCATGGATGAGAAGTTCTCTCTCTATGACGATCCCTTCAGCGGACCCGGAAGCACAACCTGGGATGCGGAAGGAGTGCCTACAAAACGTCTTGATTTTGTGAAGAACGGTGTTTTGGAATGTTTCTCATATGACTTAAAAACCGCCTGCCGCTATGGTGAGAAAAGTACTGGCAGTGCGGTCAGGGGCGGTGCCGGAGGTTCTCCTTCAATCGGGGTTCATAATCTGTATATTGACGGTCCACGTTCTGATATTGCAGACGAACGTGCGCTTTACACCCACAGTCTCATAGGTGCCCACACGGCAAACGCCATAACAGGTGACTTCTCGGTAGAACTGTCAAATGCTTCGTGGATGGAAGGGGGATCTTATGGCGAACCGATACGGTCCGGCATGCTCTCAGGAAATGTTTTTGAAATGGTGGACAATATCGGTGGGATGAGCCATGAATCACGCACAATTGGCAGTATTATCCTGCCTTCAGTAAGGTTCAATAACCTTCAGATCATTGGTAAATAATATGATTGAAGAACTGGTTCTAATCCTTATTGCTGTAGGGATTCTTGCAGTCCTGTATTATTTTCTGAAGAATCTTACAACACTGATTATAAATTCGATTATCGGTCTGATTGTGCTGTTTGCATTTAACCACTTTAACATCCTCGGACTGGGTGACGTCCCGCTTACCTGGATGAGCGTGCTGGTCTGTGCTATTGGGGGTCTGCCCGGAGCAATCCTCGTTATCCTCTTCCATGCTGCGGGTCTGATGTAGATCCGGATGAAATCAGATCTGTCCGGGTGTGACTGTCAGGATTGGAGTCACCCGGGCAGGGGTATTGTGCAATAACCAGACTTTTGCCGGAACCTGTGGGCATTCACAGGTATTGTTTTTGTGGTATCTGTTGTGCCGGCCCGGTTGGGTATACGGGGCGAAACAGATTATTGCCAAAAATGAATTCCGGGCAGAAATGCCTCAAAAAAAGATATCCGTAATTTTTCCCTTCTAAAATACACTTGCATCGGAATATACGTTAATCCGATCCTGCATAATGTCGTATGGCTTAATCTCACGTGAGTGGGCTGAACGCCTCATTTTGACAACTTCGACTGCAGGATGTACTTCTGAGAGGTCTGAGGGTCTCAGATAACGGAGGATGATTACTGTGTCTGCGAGATATTCAATAAGACCATATTTGCTTGAATAATTGTTTTCTTCGTGTGTTTCACTTGTAAGGATGAATGAACAGTTTAAATCTCTCATCATCTCAATAAACTTAAACATCTCTTTTCTCCTGACAGCCAGATCATCGAATAGTCCTTCAAAAAGCGATATCGGATCAATAGCAACCCTTGTTGCCCCTATACTTTTAATAAGGTCAGGGAGGTCCTTTTTGATGCTGTTTATTGAGATGTTGAAGTCTGTGGGGTCAAGTTTTATAATGAATAGTGATTTCTCCCTGTAGGGTTCAACATTCCACCCTCTTTCGAGAAGATTTTCATATATCTCGTCTACCCGCTCCTCAAGGCTGATAAAAATTGTCTTTTCACCATTTTTAAGCCCTTCAAAAATGTACTGGAGAGCAAAGGTAGTCTTTCCGGTACCGTATGTGCCGATTATTGCGCATATACTGTTCTCAATAAGGCCCCCCTCCAGCATTTCATCGAGTCCGGGAATGCCCATCTTAATGCGTTTTTTTGTTGTCATATTATTACTCTGATATTGCTTACCTCGTACCCGCCTTCTGAGGTAATCCGTACTGCAAATTTTACCAGATCCTGGTCTTCAAGGTGTGGCATAACTCCCCGAAACTTCTCAAAGTACATTATTCTCTGGCGCTGTCTTGTCGAACTCTCCTCCCAGTGGAAGTTGATCACCGCATCACAGCAGTCGGCAACTTCGATAAATCTGCTCTTATCAAGAACGCCTTCTGACAGCAGGATATAGATTGTTGATTTCCATTTTTTTGAGACTCTTTCAAGGCCTCTTAAAAAGGCAGTAAGTTCATTCCAGCTTTTTGTATCACTCTGTTGTGTTGCAATTTCTGTCAGCGAATCAATTATAATCAGGCTGCCTGCCTCAACCTCATTCAGACGAATAGCAAGTTCTCCAAGGATATTCTCCGAATCCTTCTTCTTTTTCTGGAATCTGTCCAGTATGTCTTCACTGCTGCTGTACCAGGCGGCCGGGACTATACTTGACTCAAAGTACATTTCAGAGAGATCAATAAAAGAAATATCGTTGGATAATTTCTCGTATGGATATTTTGGGAATGAAAGGGCAATTTCCTCGATTATTGATGTGGGCAGTTTCGTAAAAGTGACATAAGTAATACCGGCCGGCATTATAATGCCCGGAATCTGTGGGGTGTCTCCTTTTTTTTCGGAGAGTGAGAGGATAGAGCTGTACACAAATTCATTTGTGCCTGCACCAATTTTGCCAACTAAGAGAACCACCGAACCGGGCGGTATCCCGCCGTTGAGGACAGGATCAAGTGAAGAAATCCCGGTAGGCATCTTCTCTTGCGCTATCTCTTCCATATGTGTAGATTATATTCTTTATCTGATAAATATTATGTACTTCAGCTTTTTGAATTTTCAACTTTTTGACTTTTTGTGCCTGTAATTATCCGTTACATGCAAAGATATAACTATATGGGCGTTTTTATTAAATTAGAGTTACGAACGTCACATTTTGAACTCATGTTGAATCAAAGATTCATCATGAGCCCCATTCATTTTTGAAATGGGGCTTAATGTAAATGAAAGTTTTCAAAAAACGTGCATGACCCATGTTGTGTCAGGCGCAGTTTTGATAAAAGTGGCAATCACTTTCATGCCAAACGTGTATGAGGCATCAGCCTCACACGTTTTGATGACAAATCACGAAGTGATTTACGTAGCAAAGTATGGTTTTTGACTATACA
>DAOVRB010000211.1 GCA_030628325.1 Methanomicrobiaceae archaeon
CGAACCCGGAAGTTAAGCCCGCCCGCGTAGTATGCTGTACTGAGATACGAGAGTTCTCGGGAACCATATTACGCTGCTATTACTTTACTTAATGACTGATACCTGAGTGGGCTCAGTGACTGTTTTGTGATTTAATTAACAGGAGCGATTAGCAGTTTTAAATCTTTAATCTTTAGTTTATGCCAGGGTAGCGAAGCGGCCACGCGGTCGCCTGCAGAGCGACTATACTCCGGTTCAAATCCGGACCCTGGCTTATTTATTTATTTCTCATAATTTATTTTCTGATTTTGAGTGGGACGTGTTTTTCGACTATAATGATCGGATTCATAGATCAGGTTGGTCCCGTCCTCTGTCTGCAGATGTTCACACTTGTCGTAACCGGATGGTCTGGAATATGAAAGTAGTTATATACGGGCATCTGTTGCCCATATTGCAGAATTAATAAAAGGATTGGGGTATGCCGGCAAATAAGTATGAGAAATAATTGGGCATTTTCTCAAATATGTCCCAAATATGTTTGAGTTTAGGAATAATATGGTAATTTGCTCAAATATGTCCCAAATATGTATGAAAAGACGAAAGGCAAAAAAATGAATGGTTAATTATTACGATAATAGTACTTCGCAGAGCGGCGATTACCAGTATAGGTAATTTGAGGATGTTGTTCCCTTAGTTCTCTCATGAGCCGTTTAACCTGATCTCGGTTAAGGCGCGTGATTTTTCGAATATCAGTGTTGGTGAGGTATTTATCAGGTGAATCTTTTTGCTGACGGAGCATGCTAAGCACATGCATCTTTGCTGCTTCCCACTCGGTTCTACGGTCTTTATACGGATGACCATCAAGTTCGAGTTCGCGGTAAATCGCCGGGTGAAGTGCCCAATAGAGGCTCCTACCGGAGCCCCCGTGTTCTAGATATCCACGTTCATGCTCCATTGTATGGAGGATATCGCGTGCTTCTGTATCTGTACGCTGGATGAGTACAGCCGTGTCCTGTATGTCAATCTCTCGGTGTGAGAGGAGATAATCGAGAATTAGAAGGTGGTCCACCTCAAATCCTCTGCCCGACTGAGCCTCCCTCTCAACAAATGCACGGAAGGGTGCCGAAAGTTCGCCACCTTTGAGTATAACCTTCACCGAATTACCCGGCTGTGCGATGATTGGAGGCTCTTTGCCCTCAATGAGCATGTATTTGTACATGCGGGAGATCCCCAGATTGCTCCGATTCACGAGGCGTAATTTGGTGAGAGCCTCGATCAGCCTTGGATTGCGGGCAACCGGTGGGTGGTGGAGAATATTCTGGGGTGTAATACCTCCAATAAATCCACCAGGATTGCTGATCTCTAAACGTCCGGGGTACTGCTTTACCATGATCGGACTATTAATCCGGTAATCTGCATGGCTCAAAGCATTCATAAGTGCTTCCCGCAGGACGATTTCCGGGTACATGCGATATTCAAAATGGAACATCCCGTAATTGATTGTTGTTACGGGGTTTTCTGCCATGATCCTGTCAGTGATTTTTGATAGAGCAATTATAAGCGGATCCCGCCCCTCGGCTCTGTCGGAGTATTCTGTATCGTTCCGCAGCCTGAGGTGTATCCAGTAATAGTGAGGGATGTACTCCCGGATTGATGCTTCTTTTCCGATGAGCAGAAGCCCGGCCTTCGATAATTGGCCATTAATGATCAATCCAAGCGATGTCAGGAAATCGTGATCCTGTAATGAAAGAAGATCCTCTGGGGCCTGCTCTTTGGCCGCAATTTTTTTAAGCACTTCTACTGCACCGAGGGATACATGCTGATCGGCATTGCCTTGGATAATGTCAGCAGTTGTATCGCCTTCGCCGGTTTCTACCATGATACTGCGACGCATTGTTCCGGTGAGCGGCTGACAATCTTTTCCCACCCGGATCTTTGCTTGTCCACTCGTATCGGTATATGGTCGCATACCGGAATAAATTTGCATGATCAGGAGCCGTCCGGTTCCCTCCGGAACCCGCAATTCCTCAAATATTGGAGTGATCTTTGGATCGGTGGCGTCATACACCCGCTTCATAAGGATGTTCTGATCGATTTCCGGGGGGACTCCAGGAATTGCATTGGCTCTTCCAATTATCTTGTCCCTGACGCCGAAAACAACCGTGCCTCCGCCACCATTCGCCATACAGATTGCCATTTCAATGACATGCGCAATGGCAGCCTGCAGACTCCTCACGTTCCATTCCTTGAAATCGAGATCCTGGTCTTCGAGATCATCGGCTTTCACCGAATCAAGTTGGCTGAGCAGTTTGGCAATTTCTGTTGTGGTTCGCATGATAACTCCAGGATGACTTGAGTGATTTGATTTCGAAGCAATTGATTGTTTTTATTGAATAATCAGTAGCAATATTCTTAAGAGCATTACTATTAACACCTTTTCTTATGTGGGCACTGTCGGAAATTTCAGTGATTTTGTAATTTTTTTGAGGGATCCGATGGTATCCCTTCTATATTTTATTAAACATCCGCCACTATAAATAAAATATCTACAAATCTTCTTCTGAAGATACGGAATGAAGAGAAAGTACCTTTTTGCATGTGCAGTGATTACCCAGGTGACAGATAGCAATATCAGAACACCTGAAAGAATCAGGCACTTTTACACATTCCTCCGGTTTTTTAACTTCCCCATAACCCAAGGTAATATGGGGAGAGTAATAATCGTATGAGGACCGGCTGGCAAAGTTACCAATATAATTCAGGGTGAAATCAAGGATTTCTTCCCCTGAGTCCAGGTAAACCATCTCAGGCAAAACTTCCGAAACAGCATAATCATTGACAAGATTCATTATTTCTTCATGTAGTGCCTGGAGAGCGGGTGTTTTTATGATATCAATACCAGAGACCCTTTCACCTGAAGATGTGGTAACTGTGGCAACTCCTTTTACAAGAAGATCTATAGGGAGATACTTTTGTGCAATCTTTTCAGTCAGTAGAGCCAGTTTGTCCATATCTGAAAAGGGGACACATCCCATCGAAAGTGATATGTGCGGTATGCGGGTTTCCCTGCCAAGAATGATTGAATTATCACCTGATGCGGAGATCAGGGCTTCATTTATCTTAATCGCTAAATCAGTTACCAGAGCAGGTGGAATAAGGACAATATCAACTGCTGTGGCACCAATTTCTCTTTTATTTTCAGGTAAGTCTGACATGCAATTCAGTATCCTCTATCCTGTCTGCTTTTATTTAGAGATATGTGATGAAATTACTTTTGAAAAAGTATCTCCTGAAAAAAGAGATATTATCAAAAAGTGAGATGTGCTGGAAGATTTGGAGAGTAGTGGGTAAAAACCCGGGAATCAAAATGTCCCCTTCCTCTTCCCCTCCCCGGTCTTTTCCTTATGCTGAGCAGTTTGTCGCGGTATGCATCTGCTCATACTGCAGGGTCAATGATAGTGGTTTTCGGCTGTTGATGAACGGGTTTTCTGGTTTTTTTCGTAAGCGATCTCAAGGTAGATCTCTATTACCTCAGAGATGTTTTTGAGAGCTTCCTTCTGCGTGTGC
>DAOVRB010000084.1 GCA_030628325.1 Methanomicrobiaceae archaeon
ATCAATGTTGCAGCGTTTAATATGGGCCGGGAAGCTGCAGAGAGACTGGTATAATCTCTTTTTTCGGGCAGTTCCGTCTGAAATTTTGTTTATCCGGAAATGGGTGAAAATAATTTCGTATTTTATCATCAGAGTAGCGAACGTTTCTCTTTGAACAGAGGGTAAATGTGGAATTGCGTTTCACTCGCTCCGTGGCAGAGGATTCTCTGTCTGTCAGATGCCAGTATCCTGTCGAATTATTATCTGAATTCCGGAAACCTGGTTATAATTCGTTCCGGCTCCTCAAATGGGGATTTCTACAGGGCTTGTTTAAAAAAAGAGCGGAGAAGGCCTATCTTCTCTCGTATTTTCTGTACATATACCAGACCCCGCCTGCGACAAGGATAAGGAGCAGGACTCCGAATATCGCGGTAAAAGACTGTTCATGGACAGTGATACGGTAATCATCGGTCTTCTCTGCCTGATCAGACTTCACTGTGACACTGATCTTGTAGTCACTTGCGCCGATATCAGAGGGTGGAATGATCTTCAGGGTGACCTTGCTCCTCTCACCTGGCTGAAGGCTCGGTATTGACTCAGGTGTGACTACCGCCTTCCAGCCCTCAGGCGCCTTGACCTCTGTCCTGATGCCGGTGAGAGCCCCGGCATTGCCCGTGTTTCTCACAGAGATATCATAGGTCAGGGTGTCACCCCTGTTGACCTCATAACGGTACTTGTCTGCATAGACTCTGAGATCATAACTGCCGCGGAGTTTTGCTGTGAGGTTCTGTGTGTAGTCATCTGTTGAGGACTCGATCAGGTAACTGAAGGCATAGTCCCCGGCATCTGCTCCATATGGTGGTATGGCCTCCAGGTAGAGTTTCCTCTCCCCGCCTGCCTCTATGTAGATCTCTGAGATCTCATCAGTGGCATTTGGTTCGTCCTTGTACCTCACGAACCACCCCTCAGGAATGTTTTCTACTTCAAGTCTGTAGGTGTCGTCACTCTTGCCGACATTCCTGAGGATCATATCAAAAGTGGGGTTCTTCCCGACCGAGGTAGTGATAGTCGGGGCATTTACTGTAACCTCTGCTGCATAGTCGGCCTTACTGAGGGTTACCGTCCCGATATCGGTTGTTATGCCACATCTGAGTTTGATCTCCTTCCTCTCGGTGCTCCCATATCCGGGTTTTTTTATCACTATCCTGTATGTGCCCTGCGGGAGATCAGTGCTGATGCTCCCGTCGGCCGTGGTCATCACACTGTCAAAGGGGATCTTACTGCTTCCCTGATATATGGTGGCTGTGGCGCCCTTGATCTTCTCGCCGTCCTTGTCAACTGCCTTCAGTTCAAGGATACCTGCCTCACCTTTATGGCTCTTTGAGATGGTCACATGGACCCAGAAGGAGGCGGTACCGATGTGCACCTTTACCGGGTATCTTCCAACAGGGGTGTCACCTGTGGTCTCGATGACAAATGAGATGGTGCCTGACTGACCGGTCGGAAGGCAGAACCTGTCTACCTCAGTAGTGCCATCTATGAATTTCATCTCCCAGCCAGAGCTTCCCCTGAAATCCTCATACCACAGTTTTCTCTGGAGTTCACTGTCATGGTTGATGACAGAGAACACAAATGTCACTTTCTCGCCTGCTTCGACAACCTGTCCGGGGAAGTTACAGTGTACCTCGGTCTTCCCTTCGTTTGATCCTGTCATCCCTGCTACAGGGGCAGATATCAGTGATGCAAGTATGAGAGAGACTGCAAGTATTCCTATAAGTCTGTGTATGTTGTCACTCATATGATCTACCTGATATCAAGTCTCATGAAACGCACATATGCGGCTCCGAAGAAGATTGCCGGGATTACAAGGAGTGCGATGATATTCTGGAGGAGGTCTGAGAGTATCCCTCCAAGGCTTGTGTCCTTTTCAAATTCTTCGTCCATGTACATGGGCATGACTGAGGCTGACGTGATGACTTCCATGGTGATCTTCTGGAAATTGCCTGAGGGTGAGATTAGCCCTATGGTATCCGAAATGGCCTGTCTCTTCTCCCAGTACGCCTGTGACTTCTCACTGAATTTATCCCATTCCTCCTGGTTGGGGTCGATATACTCGACATACTCGCCAGACCCGTCCTCTGAGGAGACGATGGTGCCTGAGGTAGAGATCACTAACTCCATGTTCTCTTTCATCAGTGACTCCGGCGGCTCAGGAGGAACGCCTGCCACCAGATTCATCACAGGCCCGTATGCAAAGACAGGGAGGAGTGTTGAGAGGAATATCAGGATGATGAGTGAGTATATGAGGGCATTTCCACTGTCAGATGAGATGGTTGACATGAAGAGGGAGATTGCGAAGTATGAGAAGATCATCAGGAACGCGGCCGCCCCAAAGATCAGCATACGGCCAAACTGGTCGGCATCAGGTACGATCCCGAAGATCAGCATGATCGCCAGTGATATGATCGCCACTATACCGAGTGCGATGAGAAGTGCCCCTATCGCCCCGAGTGCCTTCCCATTGATCACTTCATCGCGATAGATGGGGTTGGAGAGGAGTATCTTTAGAGATTTGCTTTCTTTTTCCTTTGTTATGAGATCAAAGCCCATTGCGATCCCGAGGGCACCTCCAAGTGAGATTACCAGCATGGAGATCTGGTAGAATATGGTGAGCAGTGAGGGTTTCCAGTATGGTGCGTAACTCATCTCATCTTCACTGACAACAGATAACCGATCATTGTAACTGTCAAGCTGTTCCTGGTACTCAATCAGACCTCCAACCAGGCCTGCCATTGATATGATCAGGAATATACCGAAGATCAGGAGGAATTTCCTTGATCTGACATGATCTAAGATCTCTTTATGTGCTATTACTTTTAATGCTCCGGATTTCATGTGCATCACGGCTCCTGATAATATGAGAGGATAAAGTCCTCGAGTGAGTCCCTGTCAAGAGAGAGTTCTCTGATGCCTGTCCCTGCGTTCTGGACTGTATCTGAGATGTAGTCCCTGATATCAGAATGCGAGAGGATACAGGCCTCCCTGCGATCATCCTTATATTCCACAGATATGATCTCAGGGTTGCTGAACTCAGGCATGGCCTCCCTTGTCCTGACATTGATCCTGATCTCGCCTGAGGTGCTGCCCTCTGGTATACGGGCGAGATCCTCCCACCTTCCGGTGGCAACAAGCCTGCCCTGCGAGAGGATACCTATCGAGGTGCAGACCCTGCTCACCTCTGAGAGGATATGGGATGATACAAGGACGGTCTTTCCCTGCTCTGCGATCTCCTTTATGATCCTCCTGTAGTCTGCGACACCCTGCGGGTCAAGGTTTGCAGTCGGCTCATCCAGGATCACGATCGCAGGGTCATTGATGAGTGCGTTGGCGATACCAAGGCGCTGGCGCATACCCTTTGAGTATCCTCCGACCTTCTTTTCGACATCCTCAAGTCCGACGAGGGCGAGGAGTTCGTTGATGCGTTCTTCCCTGTCTGTCTTTGCCATGCCATGGAGGCGGGCAAAGAAGTCAAGGTTCTGATCTGCGGTGAGTGTGCCATAAAAACCCACATCCTCTGGCATATATCCGATCCTCTGCTTGACTTCTATGGGGTTCTTTGCAACCTCCACTCCGTCAATAAGGCAGCGGCCCTCTGTGGGCTCTATGAGCCCGATGAGCATCAGAATGGTGGTGCTCTTCCCTGACCCGTTCGGCCCGAGGAGGCCGAAGACCTCGCCGTCAGGGATCTCAAGGCAGAGGTCGTCAACCGCCATTATGCCATTGTATTCCTTTGTAAGTTGGTCAAATTCAATCATATGTTCTTCCTGTTTTGAAATATATCATATTATGCTTATTTGTGAGAATAATATTTCATTTTGCAATTATATGTGCCTGTCCATCCAGTGCTGATCTGGCAGGCTCAGTCAGCACCTGAAGAAACTATTATCTTTGTCAGGTGATGAATGAAGTATACTGAGGTTTTTTTATGGATATTGAGTTCACCAGATATGAAGAGAATTCGGATATACCGAGAAAGGAGATAAATTTCACACTCTCTTTTGAGGGAGCTATACCTTCCAGGAAAGATATTATTGATGAGATATCGGTCTGCTATGGCACTCCTGAAGAACTTGTTGCACTTGGTAAGTTAAGGACAGTCAGAAGGAAGAAGAAGGCGAACGGAAGCGCAAGAATATATTCTGATAAAGAAACCATGAAAAAGTCAGAACGCTGAGGGGGAGATTCGAACTCCCGAGGGGCAAACGCCCCACGGGCTTTCCAGGCCCGCGCCCTACCAGACTAGACTACCTCAGCTCAGTGTATGGCTCATTATTATTGTGGCCGGATTTTTTTAAGTCTATGGTTTTTAAATCAAAAAATAGTATTGTCCCGGGTAAAATCCCCGTGATCTGAATATGTTCACGCAGGTATGGATGTATGCCAGCCTTTTGGGTAGGTGCCTGGTTTCATAATTACTGCTATGGGGGCAACGACAAGTCCGTAATCTCCGGGTCTGTATTCTTCCGATGATTTAAGCGCTCTCCCTGTGCAGATCAGTTCGCCCTTCTCTGTAAGTACTGCGACCGGTTCTTCTCTTTTATATGATGTGGTGCTGAGAACTCCTACGCCTGCAAGGACTGCCCCGTGGCAGAGTGCATCAACTGCACTGTCGCGTACGACCACCTTCGGAAGAATGTCAGTGATCTTTTCAATCGGGTGAATTAATGGTAACAGGGCTGAATCATCTCCCTCATCTGCAAGGAGACATGCATCTCTGAGTTCATGGAGGGTACAGAGAGACTCCTCGCCAAATGCACCTGAACGTGTGCGGCGGAGTTCCTGCATATGGGCTCCGACACCAAGTGCGAGCCCCATGTGGTGGCAGAGTGACCTGATATATGTCCCGGCTTCACATGCGACTTTTATGAGAACCAGGCGTTTGTCCACATCAAGTATCTCAATACTGTACACAGTCCTGATCCTGAGCGCCCTTTTGACTGCACTCTGCCTTGGCGGCCTCTGGTATAATTTTCCTGTGAACTCTTTAACTATCCTGTCAAGATCCTCGCGTTTCACATCCCCATGAAGTCTCATCAGGGCTACATACTCTTTGTCATGCTTTAGCACCAGCGGGGCGAGTTTTACAGTTCTGCCCAGCATTATTGCAAGGACTCCGCTTACCATGGGGTCAAGTGTGCCGCCATGGCCTGCCTGGATATGGAGCATCTTACCTGCCCATGCAGAGACCTGATGGCTGGACGGTCCCTGTGGTTTGTCAATTATAATAACCCCTGTTTTTAGTTTTTCCAAAATATTTTCTTTCATTTATGCCTGATTCTCCAGGTGCATGTTCAGTGCTTTTAATGTTCCTTCAAGTGAACCGTCACCCACAACTGCAGGGGTGATACCTGCCTTTAGTATTCGCTCTGCTGTAATATCACCTATTGCAACAACTATTAGATCCTGTTCACTGTTCCACACTGCCAGTGAGAATGAGTTTCCACTCGTAAATATAATTGCATCTGCATCTTCTGTCCGGAGTTCCTCGTTTGTGGCGATAAGATCATACACCGCCGTCTCATGCGGGATGCCTCCTTCTGACCGTATTGAATCCAGAAGCGCAGGGTTTGGGACGTCTGCACGGGGTATGCCTACATTCTTTCCTTTCAGCCATTCACCGAGGTACGGGGCAAAATTCCGTG
>DAOVRB010000115.1 GCA_030628325.1 Methanomicrobiaceae archaeon
ATCTGATGCATCAATCATTTCCATGACAATACGTACATCTTCGGAATTCTGGACCTGAACAATCGGCTCGCTAATATCAGCAGGCGTAAATGCAACATGTAATGTCATTACAATGAGAAATACTGACATAATTACAGCAACAACTGCTTTCCTGTCAGTCATCCTGTATACAGCGACAAAGATCATCGGAAGTAACTGGTGAAGAATAAGCCATGGCACCTTCTCACCGATATATGCATAGACAGCAAATGAGATAACCATCCAGTATATACAAAACCGCATGAACTCTTTCTTTTTGTCAGTCCCCGATATCCACGACATCCCTGATATAGATGTCAACCTGGCTGCTCTGGCTGCTCCGGCATCCTTTAACTGCTCTATACTAATCCGGACGATTGAATGGAAATCTTTTGCGACTTCCTGCGTCCTCCGTCCCCACGGGAATCTGATTTTCTTCCCGTCCATAATGAACTGCCCTGTTGCAAATACCGCAAGCAGGAGTATTGGCAGCTCATAAAGGATACAAAAGAGAATATAAAAATACGGCGGCCCACCGAGACGCTCCTGCCTGTGCATAGAGGTCCAGTGTTCAATCGCCTTAATCCAGCCATCAGCCAGAACTTCAGGATGATTACCAAACGATGAATATAATACTGCCATAATCCCCACAACAACAATAGTTGCGAGGATGAAATCACGCTTCCAGTGAATTGGCAACTGGATTTTACCCTTCCAGACAAGATACACCAGAAATGAACCAAAAATCAGGAGAACAATCGGCATATTTTCTTTTGAAGACATACCAAGGCCTGCTGCAACCGCACCAACGAGCAGATGTCTGAATTTCCCATACTCAAGATAGTACAGCAGTGCAACCAGCAACAGAAGCGTAAAAAATATAATGAATATATCATTTCTCAGGAAACGGGAGAAATATACCATCTCCGGAGAGATTGCAATAAACAAGGCTGCAATAAGCGTCTGTTTTTTATCAAGATAACCCAGCCGGTAAATCAGAAATACCAGAGGTATTAACAGCACACCAAGGATTGACGGGACTATCCGCCCTACCAGATCCGAGTCCCCGAATACCGAGAACATCCCTGCAGTCACATAATAGAGCAACGGACCATGGAACATAGGGTCGTATTGATACACCCCTTCTGTAAGCAGTCTGAAAGAGAACCAGGCATGCACCGCTTCATCATGATGAAATAACTTCAGGTCCAGATTATACAGCCTGACAAAGAGCGATACCAGTAAAATAATTAAGAACAGCCTCTCAAAAGTGAGGTTTTCTCTTAATTTTGAGAAAAAATCAGCGGCTTTCACGCCGCACCTTCAGTTTTTAAGAATAATCTCAATGCCAATATCCTTTGGCACATGGATTCTCATCAACTGTCTGAGAGCACGCTCATCTGCATCAAGATCAATTAATCTCTTGTGAACGCGCATCTGCCAACGGTCCCAGGTAGCAGTTCCTTCTCCATCCGGACTCTTACGGATAGGTACAATCAACTTTTTAGTTGGTAAAGGAACCGGGCCTGCCAGGTTTACGCCTGTACGCTCGGCAATTTCCTTTATACGATCACAAACCCCTTCAATTTTTTCAAAATCGGTTCCTGATAAGCGTATCCTGGCTTTTTGCATTTTAAATCACCTAAAAATATATTTGAGAAATTATCTCATCTGTTTCGGAGTAATGTCTATACACATTCCGGCTGCAATGGTTGATCCCATATCACGGATTGCAAACCTGCCAAGCTGTGGAATTTCCTTGATCTTCTCAATAACCATTGGCTGAACAGGTCTGAGCTTCACAATTGCAGCATCACCGGTCTTAAGGAAGGTTGGATTCTCTTCTTTTACCTGACCGGTACGTGGGTCAAGCTTCTTTAAAAGTTCAACAAATGTGCATGCAACCTGTGAAGTGTGGCAGTGGAACACAGGCGTGTAACCGACTGTCAGTGCACTCGGGTGGTGAAGAACCACAATCTGTGCGGTGAATTCCTCTGCAACAGTTGGTGGATCCCCTGCAGGACCACATACATCACCACGGCGGATATCGTTCTTGCCGATACCACGTACGTTGAATCCAACGTTATCACCAGGCAGTGCCTCAGGCTGTTCTTCGTGGTGCATCTCAATGGACTTTACTTCACCTTCTTTGTTTGCAGGCATGAATGAAACTTTCATTCCCTTCTTCATGATACCTGTTTCAATACGGCCGACAGGCACGGTACCAATACCGGAAATAGAGTATACATCCTGAATTGGAAGACGGAACGGAAGGGTTGTCGGGAGTTCGGGTGCAACGAGTGTGTCAAGTGCCTGAAGAATTGTTAGACCTTTGTACCATGGAGTGTTCTCACTCTTGGATGCGATATTATCACCTACAAAAGCACTCATAGGGATGAAGTGAATATCAGCTGGTTTGTAACCGACAATCTTAATGAGATCGCTGACCTCCTTTACAACTTCATTGTAGCGCTCCTCAGAGTATTTAACCATGTCCATCTTGTTGATACCGATGATAAGCTGGTTAACGCCAAGTGTACGTAAAAGGAAGACATGCTCCTTAGTCTGCTCCATTGTGCCGTCAGGTGCAGCAACAACAAGAAGTGCTGCATCTGCCTGTGATGCACCGGTGATCATGTTCTTGACAAAGTCACGGTGCCCGGGGCAGTCTACAATTGTAAAGTAAAATTTCGGGGTGTCAAAACGCTTGTGTGCAATATCAATTGTAATACCACGCTCACGCTCTTCCTTCAGGTTATCCATAACCCATGCAAACTCAAAGGAGCCTTTACCCTTGGATTCTGCTTCTTTACGGTAGTTCTCGATGACGTGCGCCGGCACTGCACCTGTCTCAAACAGTAAACGACCGACAGTCGTTGACTTCCCGTGGTCGATGTGCCCAACCACGGCCATATTCATATGTGGCTTTTGTGCTGCCATAATCCAAAACCTCGATAATTATAAAGGGACGGTCGCAAACGCCCAATCGTTTTGATACGAGTATTATACATTGGGAAACAATCTATATAAAACATTTCTCTGGCTGATGGAAAGCGTAAAATTTGTTGGTTTGAATCCAATCGACACCCTCATAACTTATTGATGTTTATCTATCAAAACGATGAAGTCACTACTTTTTAACCGGAATGAAACAGGACAGAAAGTCACAGTCAAATGCGCAGACGGTGAAGTGTCCGTATACAGCAAATGTGCGTACTGTAAGCACTGTCAGGGCGTTTTGGTAGGGAAACGTGTTATCCCCACCCCGCAAAAAGAAAAAATTGCAGATGTAAGAAGAGGAGTCGCGTCTGATGAAGACCTGATGAATGCAGCTATGATGTTCAACACACTCATCCGCGACGGCAGCGCAATAATCTGCGATGATGAAAAGGATTCCGGTTTCACTTCATCATACCAGTACTAACACACTAATATTTCGGGATTTTTTATTTTCAACTATTATAGTTACAAACGTCACTTTTTGAACTAATGTAAATCGAAAGTTTTCAAAAAAAACTTTCTAAAACAACGCCCTTCCACTGAAGGGCGGTGTGAATCGCGAAACGCGATTTACATTGGTTATTTTAAAAAATACGTTCGGAACTATAATGAAGAAAACCAGACTTTTTACTAAAAGTATGGTTTTCAGCTATTATTTCTCTGGTTTCTCTGAATTGATCCCTTCAAGAATTTCTTTTTTAAACTTTTCAAAATGCAGGTCATCAAGCTGGTCAGAGAGCAGTCTGCCACTCCATGCACGTCTGTATATCCAGTATACAAGTTTCTCAATAACAGCCACCACTTCGTTCTCAGAACTGACTTCCACAAGCTCACGACCAAGCTGAGGGTGACGCCCACGCCGCCCTCCGACAGTTATTAAGTAGTGTAAATTTTCAGAGAGTATGATATCATACGGACACGACTGGATGCAGATCCCACACTGGACACATTTATCATCATTAATTACACAAGCCCCGTTTTTAAGGACAATTGCAGATTCACTGCAATATTCAACACATGTGCCACAACCGGTACAGAGACCGGGAACCCGTACAGGATTAATCCTGCCGACTATTCCTATTTCATTAAGAATAGGACTTGTACAGGCATAGGGACAGGCAGATACTGATATCCGTAACTTAACAGGCATTGTTTTCCCAAACAGCGCACTATCAAGACGTTTTGCAAGACCAATAGAATCGATATTCGCATATTTGCACCTCTCAGTGCCCGGGCAGGCAACAATATTTACAATTTCGTCACGTTCTGAGCCTATCGGAGTCCCGTTTTCCTCCAGATCCTTTGATATCTCCTCAATAACTCTCTGATCGACATGTGGTATCTCAACGGTCTGGCGTGTGGTCAGATGAACCTCACCGGTTCCGTATTTTTCAGCAATTTCAGCAAGACCGCGCATTTTTTCGCACGAAAGCACACCTGCAGGCATACGTGTCCTGACAGTACAATAATCAGAATCACGCTCGGTAATTACGCCTCCTTTCATGTGGACGCCATAATTATGAATCATTGTATAGCATTTCGGTTGTCCGGCAATAATTATATTCACTAAAACCGTGGATGACTCGCGTTGTGCCAGGCACTGTTTGATGACAAATCACAAAGTGATTTACATAGTAAATCTGTTTCAAAGCACAAATGAAAGGACGATTATCACTACCGCCCGGGTCACCTCATTTGTAGCACCAACCACATCACCGTTGACACCGCCAAAGAGATGATGGGCATTGACATACATCAGAAGCGCTGTCGCCAGTGCCGCAATGAATGCAACAGCAATTGCAGATGGTGATACAGGCAGAAGAAACAGCGGCAGACAGAGAAGAAGTGATGCCGCAGGGAACCATGGTTTTACAAAACCATGTACATACGCGTGCATACCTTCCTTAAACGGCCTGCCTATTGTAATAAGAAAAGACATCGCCATTTTTGCAAGCACTTCCGAGACCAGTATGGCAACAGGTATTGACGCAACAGAGAGGAGACCTGAAAAAGAGAGGATGAGAACAAGCGTCCCCGCCGCAAC
>DAOVRB010000153.1 GCA_030628325.1 Methanomicrobiaceae archaeon
ATGATCCGCATTATCCCTGAGCCAGCCTGAGCATGCCTTCCAGATAGCAGATTCATAACGATCCCAGTCATCTGCATCCGCTCTGATGACAGACCCCAGTTCAAACCCGGCATCCCTGATTATACCGAGGATCTCATATTCAGTGAGAATTTCCGGCCATTCGCGTGCAAATTCCGGTGAGACACGATCGGTCTTCCAGTACCTCTCACCGATGATGATACCCCCTTCATCTGTAAGGAAAGCACTCATGGCATCTATTGCCTCTTTAAAACCACCCCAGATCTGTGAAGAACCGATGCATGCGGCAAAGTCATACGGCGTATCCCCGGGAGTAAAAGTTGATGCATCTGCATTAATTATAGTAATTTTTTTATCAGAACCGGATTTTTTCGCTGCATTTTCTGCAGACCTGCAGGCAGATCCACGAATATCTATACCTGTACCAAAGACTCCAAACTCGTCTGCCCAGAGTGTGAGTATTGTGCCGTTTCCGCATCCAAATTCAACTACCCGATCTCCTGCTTTCATCCCTGCTTTTCTGCCGGCAGATATAACCTTATCAGGCGTTGTGGGGTTCATTATGTCAAGGGAACCCTGTGATATGTCAACAATATTAATGAAATCCATAACTCAGTTCACTGATAAATTTGCAGGGCAACCGGTTAAGCTTTGGCCACCCGACAGGAGAGGTCTGTTCTCAGGCTATACATTGTTCACAACCACAATATACACAAAAATCTCACACCCCGGGGAAAACACATATTTCACCGCAGAATTTACAAAAAAGAGCCATTTCAAACCCATTCTGAAAAGAATGCAATTATATCATCGTTAATACAGATATAGTAGGCATGAAGAAGAGAACCATTGGCAGGTATCTCGGGCTCATCATATTTTTAATAATGGTGATCTTGTTTCCCGATGACCCTGCTATGAAAGTAGCCGCTGTCACATCGCTCATGGTTATCTGGTGGATAACAGAAGCGATACCAATTCCGGCAACGGCACTTCTTCCAATAGTATTATTCCCTGTACTGGGCATATTAAATCCGGCTGAGGCTGCAGCCCCCTACGCAGACAAGATTATTTTCCTGTTTATGGGTGGTTTTATAATTGCAATGTCAATGCAAAGATGGGGACTGCACGAACGAATTGCACTTCACATCATCAAAATAGTAGGTACAAGCCCAAGACGCCTGATCTTAGGATTTATGGTGGCAACGGCGTTTCTTTCGATGTGGATCTCAAACACTGCAACCGCGATGATGATGGTGCCGATTGCAATTGCAATCATTGCAACAATCCTTCCAAAAATCGACACAAAACTCGAGGAAATGACTCAGACCCAGCGTAACTTCGCAGAGTGTCTGGTAATTTCCATCGCTTATGCAGCAACGATTGGTGGTATTGCAACAATTATCGGCACACCTCCGAATGGAATTTTTATCGCACAGATGGAGGCTATATTCCCGGCCGCACCACAGATTGACTTCTTTACCTGGATGAAGTTCGGTCTTCCGATCACCTGCATCTTCCTCCCGATTGCATGGGTCTGGCTCACATACGGAGCATACCGTCACATGCCGGAGACGATTTCTCATGGAAAGGAAATCATTCAGAATCGTCTTAAAGAACTCGGAAACATAGGTCCGGGTGAAAAGTGGACACTTTTCGTTTTTGTCCTTACGGCAGTCGCTTGGATTTTGCGCACTGAAAAAGATATTGGCAGCATTATAATCCCGGGAATTTCCACATATCTCCCGTATGTACATGACTCAACAATTGCAATAGCAGGTGCGCTTCTCTTATTCCTTCTGCCTGTAAACAGGAAAGAAGGCATCTATACGATGAACTGGGAATGGGCAAAGAAGATTCCGTGGGGCATTCTTATCCTGTTCGGTGGCGGTATCGCCCTTTCAAAGGCATTTATCGCAAGCGGCCTTGCAAAGGTGATCATGGAACACATGACAGTGCTGCACGGTCTTCCGATACTTATGATAATGCTCGTTGTTGCAATCATCATCTCTCTGCTAACAGAAGTGACATCAAATACAGCAATGGCATCCGTTATGATACCGATTATGGCGGTAACTTCAGTGAGCATGGGAATTCACCCCTACATCCTGATGCTGACTGCAGCATTTACCTGCTCCATGGCATTCATGCTTCCGGTGGCAACACCTCCAAACGCAGTTGCCTATGGTTCCGGTTATATCACCATGCAGGATATGATCCGTTCGGGCTGGGTGCTGAACCTGATTGGGATTCTGTTAATTACAGTGCTTATGTTCACTCTTATCACAGGGGCACTTGGCATAACCTTAGATATGCCCCTATGGGCAGCCAACCCGATAACAGGCCCATAACTTTCTTTTCTTTTTGAAGGTCTGCAAGCAGACAAAGGACAGTATTATATTGATGGCAGTTGATGACATTCAGTAATGGTGCGTGAAAAGATAATCAGTGGTGATCTTGATAACGGAACCGGAGTTGAAGGGCGCCGGAATACTGATAAAAAACAGCAGGATGAAGAAGAAAAGTTAACTGCAACTCCTTCTGAGTCAGTTGAAACTTCTTCTAAAGACACAAAAAAAATCCGCAATCAGAAGAAAGGATTCGAACGCCTGACGTTTGACAAAAAGAGTGATTCAGATATATTCAGTTAAATTACGTAATGACCCTTATATCAGAGGGTGAACTGACTACAATCTCGTTCTCACCTTTGTAGATACTGACAGTGCCGATGATACTGACTTCTTCACCTTTTTTTAGATTTGTTCCAGGAACTGCTCCGGAAGGAATAAAAATATGCACACCGTCCACAGAGAGTATCATATGATCCCCGGATGACGTGATGCGTAAATCTTCCACGCAGCCTTCAAGAGATACAAGGTCTCCGGCTCTGGACGAATCTGAATATGGCAGAGTAAATGCGCCTTTCCCTGTCACCGTAAGCGCACAGTGCGCAAAAATCAGAATGAGCAGGACTGCTGTGAGCAGTGCAAGTGCTGTTTTCTCCTGTCTTCCCAGATCCATCCTTATATTCATCTCTATCCCACCCGTTTAGTTCAGATCAACCACTTTATCAGAACGAATCTGCGGTGGAACCGTCCGGGTGATTTTCAGAGGGACTCCTCCGGGATAATTTATTGTGACCGTAAATTTGCTATAATCTGCCAGAGGTACTGACGGATAAATAAGAATCTCAAAGAGTTCATTCGGTTCGAGGATGTTATCCTCATCGGCGTCATGGTGCGGCAGTGCGTGTGACCTGCCGGTAATTGTCCAGTTGGATCTCTCCAGTGGACGGGTGCTCTTCATAGCCAGCACTTCTTCACCGTGTACAGACGAAAAAACAACTTCTGCCTTTTCCATATCAATTGCACCCATATCTCCGGTGATCAGTCGCACAGTCACAAAGAGTGAACCCATTTTCCCGGGATTAGGATTTACACATACCAGATCCACACCCTCAAAAGGTCCGCATGTATCCTCAAAACCAAATATATCTCCGTCAGTAATAAGACTGTATCCGGTTTCCCCTATAGCAGCCGGGATGAGTCCGCCCGGAGTGCCGCCACCTGTAAAAAGTGAACCAACAGGTGTCAGGATAAGGACAGTTACAACGATTACCACAGCTGCTACAATAATGGTAATCTCAAGACCTGTCAGAGCACACTCCCTTTCTCCTGCCTGCCTGTCAGTTATCATGAATGTATTTTGGTGCCCCACTTCTGCCTCATCACACGATCTCTTGCACACACACAGGCTGACCTGACCTCTGAGAGTAGGGCACCCGATTGTGATCTTCTCTCTTCTGTCTCATCACTCTATATTTGAAAGCCTGTCTCTCAACTCTTCTATGCGGCAGTGGGTACTCTCTATTATACCCGATATGATAGCATCTGCAAAGATCATTGCCATTGTCTCAAAGAGTGTCCCTAACGGAGCAAATGAGTTGACCATGGACTTGTATTCTCCGGTAAGCTGACGGACCTCAAAATCTTTTGGTATGTTATTAACCTCATTCCCGTTGCGGTTCCCTGTTTTACTGTTGGCATCTTCTGTTTTAAGCTCAACTATGCAATCTGACATCTGTGCGATGTGGGAGTCACGATTCCCGGTAATAAGACAGATGATCCCGCCTATGGATTTCGCTGTCTCGGCTATCTCAACAATTGAATGTGTTTCACCCGAACCGGAGAATACAACGAGCGTATCGTCTGCCTTCATTGCCGGTGTAATAGTCTCACCTACTACATATGCATCAAGA
>DAOVRB010000019.1 GCA_030628325.1 Methanomicrobiaceae archaeon
GGCAGTTTACGCCCGTCCTGTGCCGTAACCATTCGACCTAACTAAGTGGTTGTTTTCCACATATAAGGATTCTGATTTATGAGGTAGATATACAGGGAATTTCCGTATCCAGAGAGATCATCCAACCGGATTATGTCCGTTTTTCAGAACATTTTCACCAATCGCGCAAAAGGTATGGTGGAATGTCAAAATGCATTAGTGCCAGGTCACCTCTCAGGTGTCTGGTATCTCCCAGAATAACAGGGAAAAGACAACTATTTCAGGTCTTTCAGTTTTATTCTAAGAGAAGCATTTACCATATCACAGGAAATCGCAAAGGAAAAAGAGAATGAGAGATAATTAAACAGTATTTATAGGGAACGTGTATGAGGCGTCAGCCTCACACGTTTTGATGACAAATCACGAAGTGATTTACATCGGGAATACAACCTGTACAAAACTATTCAATTCTGATATAATTCAGCCCCGCCAGTTTTATACGGACATAGCTGTACTCCACCTCTGCTTCAGATGTGTCTGGTGAACTGGCATGGACTTTCAACATATACTGACCTGGTGCCAGATTCTGCACTACAATCTGAGATGTCTGAGTGCCATTAAATGGACCGGTTACAGTTATTTCATCAGATGTTATCCACTCCATACCACCATCCTTGCGCTGGTAAGCCACATTTTCAGTTACAGTATAATTCCCGGTGTAATTCAGATGCCACTCCATAGAAAGAAGACCGGTGATTTTACCTGTATTTGTTGGATGCAGATTGGAAACTTCCAGATTTTTGAAAGATGTCCCGTTCGTAGTAAGATTGGCAACTGCTGTGATATATGTATCAGGGAGTATGAGCATGTCGGTGTTATTATTGAATGAAATATTTGAACCTGTACCAAACAGGTTTATATTCCCGTCTTTTAACACTCTCAGACGGAAAGTTGTCTCCCATGTCTGACCCAGCTGAATTGTACCAACATCAAAGTTAAGATTGTGATTATTATTTACCCAGTTGTCGCTGTCATCAACAGTATATTTTGAGATGATTGTAGCGGTATCATTCCAGCTCTCAATAGTTGTAGATACATCTTCCAGATACACATACTCCAGAACAGATTCACTCATCGTGTTATAGGTAACATTGTTGATCTCAACAGTATCAAACGCAAGGGTCATTGATGTGTCGACACCGGCTTCTGTTTTTAGGTCACCTGCGATTCTCCTATAGATATCCGCAAGTGCATCCACCGAGGGCGCATCCTCATGGAAGCCACCAGTTGAATTCGCAAGAATATCCATCATTGTTGAGGTATAATCACCTGGATTTATGGTATCAAATGATATACAATATATCCTGATATTGTTGATTCCTGCATAATATGAAAGGTCTTGTTCAGAACTATTCAGTTCTGAAAAATAATAATATTCCGTATAATCATCTGACGCATCTGTTGAATTTGTTGCCTCTCCACGTGCAAGAGGATCTCCATAACTAGTATAGCTATGACCTGACATCAGAATAACTGCCCGGATTGTTGAAGAATTGGACGACGGATTTTCAATCAGGTGTTGAATAGAATCGAATAACCCTAATCTTGTTGGAGTATTACCTTTTCCACCTGTATCTGAAAGAACCAAATTCACCCCTGTAAAATTATCTGTAAGAGGGATTCCAGGATACGCATCCCCGGGATTCATATATGCCATTCCACCACAGAATGACACGACACCCACCCTGTCACGTGCTGAATTCACCTCTCCAACGAATATTTTTGCGGCATTCATTACTTGTTCTGTCACACTTGCGGATTTATCTATCGTAAGCATTACATCAATCGGATCAGGATAGAGTGCATACCCATCACCGATCACCCTTACTGTTATATCAACAGTATCATTAACAACAACAGTTTCAGGATAGACTACTGTCTGAACGGTCAGATAGGGATAATTCTTCCATTCAAGCTTTATTCTGCATGTAGTATCATTCCAGTCGGCAATCACATCACAGGACGCAGACGAGTTTGCCCGGTTACCCTCTTCATCAAACCCACCCGGAACAAAAATAACTTCTGCATACCCCTCTGAGTTAGTTATCGCAGAATTTGATTCCAACACCGGACCATAGCTCTCTGATGAAGGATACACATATGAAGAGAGATCAATACTAAACTCAACAGTCTCGTCGCTTACAGGATTTCCCTTCGTATCAATAACTTTCGCCCGGATAGTTGATCTGATACTATTATCAACATCATGACTCACCATAGACTGCGGATTTGCAGTAAGGACCATATCTGTAGGATCAGTACTTACAAACTCAAGATCCTGTGTAGCACTTATGCTCTGATTCACATGGGGAATGGCAGTCAGCGTAACAACCTCTGCTTTCTCACATGGACCGTATGTGATGCAAATCTTACCATCAGAATTTGTTCTGAAGGTCTGCGTATCAATTCCCACTTCACTTGAACTAATCTCAACAGTTACATTCCCTGACGGGTTTCCAAACCGGTCTGACGCCCGATATACAAGAATAAACATATGTGCACCATCAGCAGGAACATATGGAATTCCATCCCCTGTATCCGGACTGACAGACACTACGTCTATAAAATATGGTTCTGCCTCACCAATACCCGTTATTGTAATCCACCAGGGTTCCCCGGACGGTAAAGAATAATGCGGATCAAACTGAATCATGTTCAAACCCGCTATTGATGACGCTTTAAAGATCGCCCGCACCTCACCATCTTCATTAACAGAACCGGTTATTTTATTGACAAACTGACCTGCACCATCCTGAAAACCACAATCTTTTGGAGTACAGAACATATTGATATATTCTGCACTACCTTCTCCGTCATCTTCTCTCAGGCTGTCAATACGGTTGCCGTATTTATCTACCATGACAACAATGATGTCTGTCATCTCCCCAACAGTAATCTCCCTCTCATAACTGGTGGAAAGAATTCTGTACGGAGTGTTGTGATCGATCTTCTGATTCACTGATTTAATTACCCACGACTCAGTTCCATCATCAGTATATGTCACATTTGCCCGGATTTCAGCAGTACCACTTTTAGTGGATGCAGTAAACTGAGTTATATAAGATGGTGTATTGGCTGTTGAGGGAGCAATACTTCCCAGATCGCTGTCCGGACAGTCAAATTTAACACTAATTACACCGGGCGATGAATTTGTAACCGTAACCGTCGCTGTATTTTCTGCAGGATTACTGCTCCCTGCAATCAGCCAGCTCTTATCAGTATGAATATTGATATCATCCGGCGAGAGTGCAGATACCACCTGCACAGACATCAGTAACACTGCGAACAGAACAATTAACCCACAGGATATGCATTTCATAAATTCCCACCCCCCTGATATAATTCATATAACGATTCAATCTGATATAAGAACATATTACCAAACAGAACATATAAATAGAGCTGTTCAACATAATACCTCCCGCAAAGCAGGCGCAGAGGCATTTACAATTACAGATTTGCCGGCTGAATTGCAGTTATAAAAGAAAGCATCCATTACATTTTTCCGGCACATGAATATCAAGCACAGCTCAAATTCTGCGTCTTTTGTTGTGCAATTCCCTTCATTGTTCACCAGGAATTATTCATATAATGGCACCCAATCATCGAACAACTCTGGATTTCAGGAATAAATTTATTACAAACAAATTTAGGAGGAAAGCAGGTAACATATAATCATATGAACACACCTGTGAAAACTTCTGACAATTCAGGCAATGCTGATAATAATAGAGAAAACAAATCTGCAACACCCAATATCAAACCATTCTCTGAAGCAGTCAGGTTTCACGGTCACACCTGTCCCGGACTCGCCATGGGTTACCTCGTGGCTGTGAGGGCAATGAAAGAACTCTGTTCCGGCCGGTCAGAAGATGAAGAACTTGTAGCAATTGTCGAGAATGACAGTTGTTCAATAGACGCAATCCAGGTGGTCACGGGCTGCACAATAGGTAAAGGCAACCTCATCTTTTCCGACCATGGAAAACAGGCATACACAATAATTAACCGCACTATCAAAAAAGCCATAAGAATTTCACTAAAATCTGAATTTAACACAGACAATCTTGACCCCGAACTGGCAACACTCAGAGAAAAGGCATTTTCTGAAGAGGCGACAGAACAGGACAAAAAAGTCTTTAGAAAGCATATGGAAGAGGTTGTCAGCACAATGATGAAAATCCCTGATGACGAAATCTTAAATGTCAGGGAAGCAGGCCTGGAAATACCGGAGAAAGCACGAATATTCAAATCAGTCAGATGTGCCGGGTGCGGAGAGATGGTTTCTGAATCGCGTGCAAGAGTGCAGAACGGAAAAATTGTCTGCATTCCCTGCTTTGACGCGTATTCCAGAGGATGGTGAAAAACAATTCCGTTGTCTTACTATCTTGCGATATAAGCATCCAAATATGTCATTATTTTAATATATTGTCGCCCTTACACACCACCAGCAGTTACAAATTATAAAAACCATTTTTATCATCAGTACCCATTCCTTCCAGACCAGTCGCTACTCATCAGACCAATCCCATCACCACCCACCAGATTTATTAATATGAACTACCCTTAACCTCTCAATAGTGGATGAAAACAGGTGAGAAATGAAAATTGAAACCACATCTGTCCGGGAGATCATGAACAGCAACTTCCGGAAGGTACACCCGGACACCCCGATAGACGAAATTTACAGACTATTTTCAAAGGAGGGATGCACAGATCTTATCGTTATTGATGATCTGGATCATTTCACAGGGGTTATCCACGAACTTGAACTTTTATTTTCAGTCAGTCCGGGTGTTGGGGTGAGAAGCCGCCGGAAAAGCAGTTCTGTGACCCACATCATAAGGAGTACCGCCACCTGTGCAAAAGAACTGATGACAAAAGTTCACATCACCATACCGGATAATGCCTCAGTCGCAGATGCAATTATTGCCATGGAAAAAAACAGACACCCTGATTTAATTGTGATAGACAAAAACGAAATTGCAACAGGCATTGTTCAGGTAAATGACATCATTAAATTTCTGCTGAAAAATCAGATAATCTGACGATTTGATCTGATTCACCTGCCGGGTTCACTCACCCGTATCAACAGAAGAGTCAGCAGAGGAAAAAGCCTTCTTCATCATAAACGGGGTCAATAAAATTGTCACAATAACCATCACAGTTACTGAAGAATAGAGCCCCGCAGTAATTATTCCCGCAGCAAGTGCAATATTTGCAATAACAAGGGTGATCTCACCACGCGGACAGAGCCCGATACCAACAACCAGAGAACTCCGCCAGTCCATAAACGGCCCTGAACCGATAAAACCACCTGCAATCTTCCCTGCAAATGCAAGAATTATAATCGGGAAAAGCAATGGCGTAAACACCGTATTCCAGTCAGGCGTAAACAAAAGTCCGATAGAGACAAAAAAAATCGTAACAAAGAAACCAAACGCCACATCCATCAGACTGTCAAGGAGAACCCGGTCACTCCTGATCTGCCCCCCAAGGATAGCACCCGCAATAAACGCCCCGATTGAGTAATGAAGGCCTGCACTATGTGCAAGATAGGCACTTGCAATACCAATTATTAACGCGGTTGAATAAACCATCTCATGAGTTTCAGTCTTTCTGGTCCATGAAAACAGTTTCAAAATAAACACTTTTCCAACAGTCAGAAATACCACAAGGAAAATAAGGCTGACTGCAATCGCCGGAAGAAATGAACCCGGAGAAAAGGTACCCTGTGAAGCAAACGAAATCAGTACTGCAATCAGAAAGATACCGATGATATCATCCAGCACTGCCGCACTCACAATGGTTGTCCCGACTATAGTATTGATCTTTTTCATGTCAATGAGAGTTCTGACCGAAATCCCGATTGATGTTACAGAGAGGACAATTGCAATAAACAGCGTCTCAAAGAAAGTCAGACCAAAAAACGTGCCAATAATCCAGCCGGTTACAAACGGCACTACAACACCCGCAAGCGCTGTTGAAGCGGCAATACCCTTTGATTTGGCAATCAACCCGACATCCATCTCCACTCCGCTTATAAAAAGAAGAGTAATTATCCCAATATCAGAAAAAATCTTTAGCGTATCGCCCATGACCACAATACCAAGTATTGCAGGCCCCAGAACTATCCCTGCACCAATTTCACCGATCATTGCAGGAATACCCACCCGCTCAAAGAGCTCGCCAAAAAACTTCGCCACAATGAGAATCAGGAGGAGCTGAAGAAGAAAGTCCATTATGACAGTATGAGAACCTTTTCTGTTAATAAATATGGGTGAAAATAAAGCCAGCTCATATTAGTCAATCTGACAGGACCTACATGAGATCTGACAGACACATAGAGACATACTCAGATAAACATTACAATTTTTCCGGATTAAAAAAAGAGAATTGTTCATTCGATTTTATGAACAGTCAGGCCGGAGAGAAGTTTAGGTTCAAACCAGGTAGATTTTGGTGGCATTACTTTTCCCTCATCTGCGATGGAGAGAACAGATTCCACCTTCACAGGCTGCATTGAGAAAGCCACAGCAAAAGAACCACTATCCACCCTTACTTCCAGATCCGCAAGCGGACGTGCCCCGCCAAGGTACTGCAGGCGCGGATTCCCGCGTGGGTCGGAAATACCCAGCATATCTGCAATCACCCGTTTCTGCAGGACTGAAACATCAAATGACGCAACTACATCATCAGGGTTCTCCACCGGGCAGGAGAGTTCATACCACACACCGCCAAGATACATATGCATCACATGGAGGGGATTTTCTGAACTTTTCAGGGGTGGAATCAGAAAAACAGTCTCATCGATCTCGCCATATCGTGTAACCTCAAATATTTTACTAAGGGCTGAAATAAAAGATTCAGGCGTATAATCACCGAGATCAGTGATAATACGACTATAACCGTGAACCTTCACCCTGTTCTCTGCAAAAATAATTGCCATAAAACGCTCAGCTTCATCAGTGACAGTCCCTTCTTCTCTTCTCTTTCTGGCAACATTAACAGATGACTTCGCGCGGTGATGACCATCTGCAATATAAAGCGCAGGGACAGCTTCAAACATCTCTTCCACACGTGAGAGAGCCACCTCATCCACCACCCTAAAGATCTCATGAACAGCGCCAATATCATCTTTTACACTTGCATCAGGTTCGGATGCCGGAATCAGTGATTCAACATACGAAAAGATCTCACCCGGATCACGGTACAGAAGCACAACAAGACCTGTATGCGCATTTGTCGTGTCAATGTGCCGTGTCCTGTCCTCTTCCTTATCATACCGGGTGTGCTCATGACGCCTGATTTTGTTCTCCTCGTAGTCTTTTACAGATACGTTTGCAACAAAACCCGTGTATATGCTCCCGCCCTGCTTGACACGATAGAGATATATTCCGGGCTCGGCATCCTGCATAAGAAGACCGCGAGCCACCAGATCATCGAGATTTTTCTTTGCAAGTTCATACACCCGACTGTCATTCGCCGGGAGATCAGGAAGAAGAGCATCAGGCCTGATTACACGAAGAAAACTCTCCGGGTTCTTTTCAATAGTTGCCCTGGATTCCTCTGCGTTAATTACATCATACGGGACAGAAGCAATTTTTGCCGATTCGGATTTCAGGGGACGCAATGCCGCAAACCTATGTACTTTTACCATAATCAGAACACCATATCCACAATTCAGGATGACAGTATTATTTGAACCATAACACTAATATGAATATCCCAAACAGGAGTGTTGGATGAACAATCAGGAGATACAAATCCGCAGGGCAAAACACGAAGATATTGAAGATATTGTCAAAATTGAACAGGCTACATTTCCTGACCCCTGGGATGAGACAGGGTTTATCGATGCACTCTATTATTACCCCTCAACTTTTTTTGTCATAAAAACTCAGGGGAAAGTTGCCGGTTTTATCTGTGCCGGCATTGAAAACACAGGTGAAGAGATATACGGACACATTATGAATTTCGCAACTCTCCCGGAATACAGAAAACAGGGAATTGGCGGAAAACTGATGCAAAGAATTGAATATGAATGTCTTCTCATCGGTGCTACGGCTGTACAGCTTGAAGTCAGGGTATCGAATGATAATGCACAACGTTTTTACCGGAAAATGGGTTATTCACAGGTATTTATCGTAGGTGGATATTATACAAATGGCGAAGACGCCATTGTGATGATGAAATGGTTTACAGACTAACACTCACATCTGATGATTGTTGTAATGCGTCCCGGATGAAAAATATGTTTATTATATTTCGTCAGATATTCACCTCTGCCCACGGCCGAGATGTTTGTGCGCCCGTGCGAGGTGACCTGCCCCAAGGGCACCGAGAAGAGAGAGTTCTCCTGCAAGGACACCTGCAGCGATAATCTCAGCGAGTTTTTTTGCATTTGCTCCGGCAGGTTCACCACCCCCTGCCACACCGAGCATTTTTAAGCACTCGGCCTGGGTGTCAATTCCTGTACCGCCTCCAACAGTTCCCACCTGAAGCGATGGGAGAGTGACTGAGACGTACACACCTCCCTCCATCCTGTCAACTGTTGTTATTGCATTACTGCCCTCGACAACATGTGCAGGATCCTGTCCGCAGGCGATAAACATCGCAGCAATTACATTTGCAGCGTGCGCGTTAAAACCGAGAGCACCGGCCCGGGCCGAACCAACCAGATTCTTCCGGTAATTCACTGATGTAAGAGTTTCGGAATCAGTCTTAAACATCTCCCTTACCTCCTCATCAGACAGAAACACACCAGCCACAACAGTCTTTCCCCTGCCCATTATCACGTTTATTGCAGCAGGTTTCTTGTCACTGCACATATTCCCGGACAGTGCCACAAGCTCTGCACCGGTCTCCTCCACAATCATCTGTGAAATTTTTTCACTTGCAATGGTCACCATATTCATACCCATGGCATCACCGGTTGAGAACTCAATGCGTATAAATACACTCGTGCCCGCGACATAGGTGGTAACTCCCAACATCTTCCCGTGTGATGTAGTCGCCTCACCGACTGCCTTCAGTTCAGGGAGATGTGCCTCAACCCACCGGGTCGTTTCAAGGGCATGTGCAACACTTTTGCATGCAAAAACGGGTGCTCTTGTCATCCCGTCACGATGAATGCGAACCTCTGCACCTCCTGCTTTTGTGATGGCACGGCAACCACGATTCACAGAGGCGATAAGAGCACCCTCAGTGGTCGCAAGCGGGAGATAATACTCATCATCAGCATATTCACCGCAGACTTTCAGCGGTCCGGCCACACCTACCGGAACCTGCACAGCTCCAATCATATTTTCACAATTGCGCGAAACCACACGGTCAATATCAATAGAATAACTCCCGACCTTTGAGAGGTCGGTTGCAGTTATCTCCTCTATATACAACCGTCTTATTGTAACGGCCTTATCCGGGGGCAGTTCACCTTCCAGTGAATGAAGTTTAATGGCCCCCACCTTCAGACGCTGCATATAATCATCCATACACATAGTTAGACGTAATAAATAAGATATATAGTGATTGGATAATGGCAGTTGAACAGTGGTGCTGCAGGGTATCAGGTAAACAGGCAGAGAAGAAAAGACGGGAACTAATAGCAGAAGGCATACTTGACAGGAGACTCAGACCAGGTCATGA
>DAOVRB010000057.1 GCA_030628325.1 Methanomicrobiaceae archaeon
ACAAATGTATTACAATAAAATTTAACATGAAAAACAACTCACTTTTTGATAGCTCACAGGGTCTGGTTTCATCATCTGAAGAAGCACGTGTGTGGGGAGAGCGGTTGTTTAACCATTATAAAAAACAATCGATTCCGATAATGGAATACCTAAAAAACGATAACCCCGAGGCTATTGCACGAATGAATTTTGTTGACTCATAAGGACAAACAGTTACACTTCAGTGATAACTATAGTCAAAAACCATACTTTTAGTAAAAAGTGACGTTCGTAACTCTAAACAGAAAAACTGAATGAAAATAGATACCAGAGGCCCATTCATATCCTAAAACAAATCCCTATCAGATTAAAATGACAACACATCACAAAGCCGACAAAATCGACCTGAAAGCCATCGCATGGGATGCTATGAAGAAATATGGTTTCGAACCAAAATTTCCAAAATCAGTTATTCTGGAAGTCGATGCCATAAACGCAGAGATTCCCCATGACGACCAGGAGGATGTCAGGGATCTGCGCAAACTCCTCTGGTCGTCCATCGACAACTACGATTCAATGGATCTTGACCAGATAGAATACTGTGAACGCGGCCAAAACGGGGAGATAAAGATCAAGGTCGCAATCGCCGACGTCGACCTGTACGTCCCTAAACATTCACAGGCAGACTTGTATGCAGCCTATAACGGAACCTCGATCTACACAGACATCGAGACCTTCACCATGCTGCCGGACAGACTCTCAAAGGGCATTACATCCCTCCTGCCAGCACAGGACTGCAGGGCGGTCGTAATCGAATACACAGTCCTTCCGGACGGATCCATCCGCCACGGTGATGTGTACCAGGCTCTGGTATCCAACAAGGCGAAACTCATCTATGAGGAAGTGGGAGAATGGCTGGAGGAAACCGGAGCCATCCCGGAAACAGTCATAGACGTTCCCGGACTCGAAGAACAACTTCGCCTGCAGAATGAGGCCACATTCCGCATGAGGAAATACCGGATGAAGCATGGGGCACTGGATCTCGAAACCATCGAAGTCAGTACGGTCATAGAGGAAGGATCAGTAAGAGATCTTGTCATCCAGAGACAGAACATGGCACGGTGTCTGATAGAAGAGTTCATGATCGCAGCTAACGGAACCATGGTAGCCTGCCTCAGAAAAGCCAGCATACCCATGATACAGAGAGTAGTCCTCACACCAAAGTACTGGGATGAGATAGTGATGAAGGCTGCGACATATGGTGAGAAACTGCCATCAAAACCGAATTCAAAGGCACTCTCGAAATTTCTCACCAGGCAAAAAGAAGCAGATCCTGAATGTTTCCCGGACCTGTCCCTGACAATAATCAAACTCATGGGACCTGGCGAATATATGGCGCTCGAATCAGGCGAACCGCCATTAGGGCATTTCGGGCTCGCAGTCACCGATTATACCCACAGCACAGCCCCGAACCGACGCTACGTCGACCTCATCACACAACGTCTGTTAAGATCAGTCATTGACAGGGAAAAAAGCCCCTATACCTTAGAAGAACTGATCGAACTATCTGCCTGGCTGTCAGACCGGGAAAAAGGATCCAAGAAGGTCGAACGCTTCATGCGAAAAGTTGCGGCCGCAGTGCTGCTTCAGGACAGGATAGGCGAATCCTTTGATGCATTTGTCACTGGTGCCTCGGAGGAGGGAATCTATGTCAGGCTTATCACACCGCCGGCCGAGGGTCGGGTCATGCAGGGCGGACACGGGCTCACTGTTGGCCAGAAAGTTCGTGTCCGCCTGATAAATACGAATCCGTACAAGGGCTACATTGACTTTATATGTATCACCAGAGGGAAAGAACGACCCTGGCAACGGATGAGATCAAGTCAGAAAACAGACAGAAAAGGCGATCGAAAAGGCGGTAATTCCGGATTTGCGAAAAAATACACGCCAAAAAAACGAAAATCAAAAAGAAGACGGTAAAGAAATTAAAATCAAAAAAAATGATTCAAAGACAGGGTTCTGGTTTGACTGTACAAAATAACGGTTATCCTGATCTATGCATCCTGTCAAACGTGATATATGCATATATATAGGTGTGCGCATATATTTGGAACTCCCTTTCGCACAATTTGAAGTGACCTTCCGGATCAGCACTGGATGGACAGACTCCCAACTCAGATATCACTTATACCGATTAACATAAGTGGTTCCAAATCCAATAATTAAAAAGTATTCTGTGATCGTGCCGAATATGAACTGGATAGTTGCCCATGAAAACTATTCAGTACAACCGCACAATCATTGGCGGTCTGTGGAGTTATTAAATATATTCCAATGCAATAATAGCATAATATTGGAGTGAGTTTTCTGGCAAATTATAATTCAAGAAAGAAAAAAGCAAACCAGGGAGAAAAGCCTGCTATTGTAAGGGTAAAACTCCCAAACAAAAGAAAAAGGGAACAGTTCGCAAGTGCAGATCTTATGCTCGGTGCAAACCATATCCGTGTCAGATGTTATGACGGGGTAACAAGAATGGGAAGAATCAAGGGTAAGATCAAAAAGCGTGTCTGGATCCGTGAGGGTGACACCCTGATTGTTATCCCGTGGGATTTCCAGGATGAAAAGTGTGACATCACCTACAGGTACACAACACCTCAGGTTGAATGGTTAAGGAGAAATAAATACCTTTAATTATATTTCGTATTTTTTGGTTTTGCTAAAAACGTGCATGACGCGTAAGCGTTCAGGCACTGTTTAAGGAAAATGTGAGTCTCATTTTCATGGTAAACCGTATTAATATCTTTTTTACGCAGTGATTTTTTTAAATGGACTTTTACATCCGTCCTATGGTTACATTGTATCTTTTGATTACAAAGCGATCTACATTGGATAATACATAGGAGTCACCGGTTTTTGTCAGTCCACCGTCCACAATAGAGGAACCCGTGAAGTAGTTCTCCCATGCCTTTGAATAATCGTCATTCGGATCCCCCGTATATTCTATAGTAACATCATTTCCCCCGGCTGATGAGAGATCAGTCACCTCTGGTGCATCAAGCATACTCATCGGTATATTACCAACACCGTCAAGGAAATAAGTGTCAGCAGCCTTAATCCGGGTCAAAAATATCACAAAGGTATCTGTATCATCGTCATAGAACCAGCGCGGTTTTGCAACCATTGTTGATCCTTCACCATTCTGCTGACGTGTTACAATGGCACCGTTTTCAACAGTTATTACTGCATTCCCTCCGTCAGAAATATACTGAATCTCACCGGGTTGAAAGGTATCGTTATAACCATTATACGTTATTTTAAACAACTGCGAAGTATCTGAAAAATCATGTACCCACAGAGATCCCCCGGCAACATTCAGCACCACATCCCTGTATGGAACATTGGAATAGGTCAGGAGTTTTATATCATTCTGGACATTGATCATCATCTGCTCCATATTACGTTCGTCAGATGAAATCTGTCCCTCGAGTAGCATTGGATACCCGTATAACATAACCAGACCAATCCCGGAAATTACTATAGAAAATAAAATTATAAAGCCAATTGCTTCTGAAACAGCTCTGTCATCTATTATTTCAGATTTAAATTCTGGTAAAGTTATATCCATTCAGACACCTTCGGATTTGTAAGATATCACATTTAGTCCCGAACCGGTTGTATTCCCGATAACGCCCTTCGTTGCACCAATCCCACCAATTGCGATAACACTCTCCACCTGTCCGTCTGTAATTATAATACGCTGGGCCGCACCTTCAGAAAACGGATCCATCTTCACAGAGTAATCCTCCCCCATGACATCATCAGGGAGGTCTATTTTTGTATAAATAATCCCGTTTACAGGTGCAATGACATACAGATCAACAATCCTTACACTCACTCCGTTTCCTATATCAACATATGAATGATATTTTACTGTGTTTGCCGGTCCCTCTAAAAAAACAGCATTTGTCACAATGAGCATAACAACCATGAGTGTTACCATTACTCCTGTAATTATGGTGTAATCCACCATACTACTTACAGCATCATCACCAGTGTCATTTCTTTTTCGGGACATAACATAGCTCCTTGTATCTGGTCAACCCGTTGTTAAAAGATATATTTATTTTTGTATAGTCGTAAAGTGAACCCGGACTGCCGGTGATTTCCCCCAGATAGGTGAAATTAACAACTGCGTTGTTGCGATGCAATTCGAGACTTTTAAGATCCTTTATAATAGCATCCGTTATTTTATCCTCTTTAACAAGATCAATAACCTCTGCCCTGTAATCACGGATCTCATTCTTTGGAAACTCTAAAACAGCATCAGATGTGGTCTGGCCAACAAGCGTGGACTGGCTCAGAACAAAGGCAAGAAAAAAAATTCCTACACTCACTAAAAAACCCATCAGAACTATCCACTGCCCCTCATCATTCAGCCTCTCCATAATATCACCTCAAAAATGAGTTCCTGCGGACTGTGATCATAGGGTGCGGACGGAGGATTGTTATCACAATATACCAGTCTGCTGACACTGACAGCCGGTTCATGAGCCACAAGATCACCAAAATGCCCAAATTCAAAAGCCCCAACCTCATCTGTTGAAGATTTACGATAATATATACTTGCATTATAACGGATGTTATTCACCATACTGGTCGCACCTGTATTCATTCGCAGGTAATTATTTAATGTGGTGTTGAATGAATCCCACTGACCGGTACCGTCATTCACATACCCTTCAAGTTCACTGCCCACACTGTCATTCACAGGCGTATCCATCATTAAAAGTGCATCAGTTCCAATCTGCTCCAATTGCATATCAGCTATATGAGCATCACCCGGAGCGTACATGAATCCTGTATTCAGAACAAAATAAGCAGTTGCTATCATAATCAGCCCGGCAGTGAGCCCTTCAATCGTATACAGCTGTGCCCGGTCATCTGCCATCACCATATCGCCACCTCAAGAACACCCGGCTTTAAATCCGGTCGTATTACAGTGCCATAATTATAATCATACACACCTGTCAGATATGGATACCCGGGACCCGGAGTACTTTTAATAAAATTATATTCAAGAGTGAAATTAATAAAAACCAATGCATTGGGTTCATCAGGCAGGAGCGGGAGCGGTGGAGTTAGTGTCATATTCATATATGACATATTCTTCACAGAAAACGGGTCACCGGATAATTTATGTTGCTCATTATTCTTATAAAACTGATAGACACGGTTGTCAAAATAATCATACTGGAATGGTATCTCTTTAAACAGACCGCTGTCAGTCTTCTTATAAAACGTAACACCTTTTAATGTGACATTCTCAATATCCGCCCGATCTAAATATGGACTGAAATCTGTAATATTAAAATAGACAGTCTCTGTTGCAGGGTTTATCTGGTATGCTTCTGACCGGGACAAGTCAATAAGTTCGCTATAATTCAGTTGTACTGCGATATCAGAGATGATATGAGTCTCATTTGCCTCAAGGGAACAACCTGTGGCATTATATACCGAAGAGTTGCCCACAGCATAACCCGGATCCTTTACCATCACAAGCCGCCTTGCATATCCATAACTCCCGTGAGGAACCGGTTCACCAGCCATCAGTGCAGGTTCACTCTCAACTTTCAGTGAGATATTAAAATAATACGGGATTTCACCAAAAATAGTTTTACTCCGGTAATCATCATAGGTTAATATAAGATCCGAAGTATTATTGAAAAATTTATTTACCTTACTACGGGCAAGAATGTTAGGAGTATTTGCAGATACTGAAAGGCCCATACGCTGAATTTCATCTTTGTAGGTCGTACTATATTGTCTTAGTTCCCATGTTGGCAGAGTATAATTACCATCAAGAGAATCTGCACAACCAGGATCCTCAACCAGAATTACAGAAGTGCGATAGGCAACTGCATCATAATCAATACCTCTGCTCTGTATGTCCACAAGCAGACCGGGTATCATACTTACCACCATAATAAACGCAAGGAGAAATATTGTAAATCCGGCAAGAAAATCTATTGATAATAATCCGTCATCATCCATATGTCTAATCAGATCATCTCCCCTGTAGCAGCAGAAAATCTGAGTAAGGCACTCTCATTTCCTGAATTGATGCGCACAGTATATATCCCGCCAGAAAGACCAAGAGTGCACTCAGAAGTTCCAACAGAGTCCATATTACTTTTAATTACACTATTTTGGACTTCATACAATTGTGCAGGTGATATTATATTCTGAATATCAACTGTGGATTCCGGCAGAATACCAGGCCAGGCTACTTTTTTCCAGCCGTATTTACTATAAATGAGAAGATAATTTACAGAACATTTTTCCTCTTCACTGGTGTCCGGGTCCATACATTTTATGCCAAATATCCATGATTTTGCTTTCCCTGAGAGTGCTACATCCACCCCGTTCACCTCATGAACATTATAATTATTTATATCAAAAAGCCCCTCATCTCCTGCAATATCCAGTTCAGAGATCGCATAATCAAAATCTACTCTTTCACTCTCAGGAATATCCAAAACCTCAACAATTCCCCCACTCACAGGAGATGAAAAAGACTCTCCGGTTGGGAATTTTACACACCCGCAGGTAAATATAAAAGCACACACCAGCAATACAGCAATGATTTTATTCAACATTAAACTAACAACCTTTCCTGCATCTATGATATAAGAAGATCAATACAGATGTATATAACAGGCAG
>DAOVRB010000021.1 GCA_030628325.1 Methanomicrobiaceae archaeon
AAAACTGCCGGAGAAGTCGCTACCTCTGTTATTTCTGAGGAAGAAAAGGCAAAACTAGTTGCCGAGGAGCGTGAAAAATGGGAAAAAGAACAGCGTGATCTGGAAATGGCTGAAAAATCCAGAAAATTTGAAGAGACAGAGGCTGAGAAGAAAGCCAAAGAAGAGAAGCTTGAGAAGGAGCGGGTAAAAAAGGAAGAGCAGGAAAAGTTTGAGGCAGAAAAAGCGAAAGAGAAAGCAGAATGGGAAAAAGAGTTCCGGGTCAAAGAAAAGGCTGAAGAGAAAATTAAAAAGCCGGGTCATCTTAAGAGGAATCTGGTTATACTGCTGCTGGTTTTGGTTGTAGTAGCAGGTGCAGCTATTGCTACGTTTAAGATGGACCCGGCACTCCCTGCCACAGGTAATTCATTCCCATATACAACAACATATGATGTCCTGTTTCCGCAGGGCCAGTCTGTAAACTTTGCAGGCACATACATTACAGCGGCAGGCACCGGTGACAAAGTCATTGTGACTGCAGGCGGCGGGCAGGGTACAGAAATGACTGTTGGTGAGACGAGGACATTTTCGCAGCCAAAACGTGTCATCGTAAAAATATTCGGGATAACTTTCATTGATACAGATTATATGGTAGATTCTGAATTCCGCGGTTATGTGCCTTCAGAAGGGAAGAATGATTTCTATATGACTTTTAAAACCTCAAAGCAGGTTCCGCAGGGTCTTATAGATATGTTGATCCCAAAAGAGGTCAACGCCAGACCAATCTGATTCAGTATGAAAATGACGATTGCCATTTAACATGGAAGTGGCAATTACCACTTTCATCACACAGTGCCTGACACAACACTGGCCATGCACGTTTCAGAGAATCTCAGTCACTTTTTTCAGGCAGGCGTATTTTTTCCGTATCTGAAAGAGATATTTACTATCTTTTTCATAAACGGCCATTGGTGTAAACTCGATATTATACTTGGAATCCCAGAAGACAAGCCCTTCAGCTGGTGCAACAGGCAGTCTCGGTCCGTCTGTACTGTTTAGAACTGTGCTGATATTTTCGTTCGTCATTCTGTGTGATCCCACTTCTAAAAGAGCGTATGAGATACATCTCACCATGTTCCAGAGGAAACTGTGCCCGGTGATTTCAAGTAATAAAAAATCGTCTTCTTCAAACACGTCTGAGGAGAGGATAGTTTTTTTTGGATTGTTCTCTTCCGGTTTTGAAAAACGCGTGAAATCATGTGTACCCTCAAACAGCCGCGCGGCATTTTTCATCTTTTCAGCATCCAGTGCAGTGTCATAAAAATAATACCTGTACGTCCGCGTGAGTGCGTCAGATCTCGGGTGAAATGTATCATCCACTTCTGTCCATCCTGTGCACCAGCAGTCTACCGGGAGTTTTCTGTTTATAGCTGATATGGCCCTTTTTGGGTGCTCAGTTGTAAATGCACATACCTGTCCCCTGGCGTGTACACCCCTGTCTGTTCTCCCTGAAAACGCAAATCTGGCAGTCTTTCTGTCAGAAAAAAGGTTTAACTCCATGCAGGCATTCAGGAATTCGCCTTCAACTGTTCTTAAGCCTGGCTGCATCTGAAGGCCGTAAAAGTGAGTTCCGATATATGATACACGAAATGCAAGTCTCATTTACGATGAACCCGTCGTGTAATCTTTCTCTTTGTGTTTTTCATTGACTGGTGTGTGTATGTTCTGAGAGGAGTCATCCTGCCGGTTGCCCTGGTTTTCCCGTCACGGATTGCCTGTAGTATTGATTCAACATCCGGCTCTGCGTCTATAAGTGTAATGCCATAACCCACAAAACGTGCATTGTGCGCGTCACTTCCGCCAATACATGGTTTCCCAAACAGTTTTGCCTCTTTGGCAGCCTTTTTGTTTGCTGAACCTGTAATGTAGCGGCTGTTAAAAGATTCTACGGCATCAACAGCTTCAATTGCAGATTTCACTTTCAGTGCCACCCCGTGCCGCCATTTATGATATGGATGTGGAAGGGTGAGTACAGCCCTCAGGCGGCGGGCAGATTTTACAGTGTCGATAAAATCCATCCCTTGTGGTATGGTTTCGGTGATTCCAAGTGCAATAAGGTGACCCTGTCTGGTTGAAATTTCAATTCCCGGAATTATTATTATTTTTGTATTAAGGGTGAGTGCGTATTTTGCTCCTTCTGTTGTATCGTGGTCAGTAATTGCAATAGCATCAAGTCCCGCCTCTTCTGCTTTTGCAATAATTTCTTCCACACTGCTCTCACCGTCAGGTGAAAAATTCGTGTGGATATGCAGGTCACATCTCAACATCAGATCATATTATTTTTCACCTTTAGGATTATTAATTGAAGCTATGCGTATTCTTCTTCCCACCGGTGAGATGACCTGTCAACTTGTCAGGGACGCGGCCGTGGGTTATCCGGCTGATGTAGTGGTAACGGGCAGGATTGCTTCATTTCTCACTCCTGTGCAGCTAAAAAAACTTGTCTGCTGTGGGTTATATGATATGGTGATTGTATCGGGGATGTGCACGGCCTCTTTTGAGGACGTGGAAACGGAGTGCGGAGTTCCTGTATTTCGTGGTCCGCGCCATGCGGCAGATCTCCCAATCTTCCTCCCCCTGATAGGGAAGGTGGAATTGTCACGGACTATTCCTGCGGATGACTTTCTCGGTGACCAGCGGAGGGCTGAGGCACGTGGAAAACTGGAATCAATGGAAGAGTCAGCCAGTGCAGATTTTCATCTGGGTGCACTTAAAATCGGCGGTGACTCAAGGATAAAGGTGCTTGCCGAGGTAATGGATGCACACAGGCATGATGATCTTTTGGGAGTTGTAACAGAGTATTTCAAATCCGGTGCGGATATTGTGGATATCGGGTTTGGTTTTGACGCTACTCCTGATGATGTGAGGAGGTGTTTTTCTGAACTTGAGGATGTACGCGGACCGCTCGCAATTGACTCGCAGGATCCTCTCCTCATCCGGGCTGCGCTTGGCAGTGTTGATCTGATTCTTTCTTTACATGAGGGAAATCTGCCTGTTATTGGGGAGGAGGTGGGGAAATCCGAAACTGCGGCGGTGATTGTTCCGAATGAAACTGGATTATCTGAAAATATTGCTGCTGCAGAGTCTGCGGGCATTAAGAGGATTATTGGCGATCCGCTTCTCCAGCCTGTGGGTTCCGGGCTTGTTAAATCATTGTGCAGTTTTTCGCATCCTGGCTGGCCGCTCTTTTTTGGTGCGGGAAATGTGGCCGAACTGATTGATGCGGACTCGGTGGGGATAAACGCGCTGCTTGCAGGTCTGGCAAAGGAATGCGGTGCGGCGGTGGTTTTCACGAGCGAACACTCTGACAAGACAAGGGGTTCTGTTAAAGAGATGAGGCGTGCTGTTGAGATGATGGCACTGATGGAGGATCGTCCGTACCCGAAGGATCTTGGAATAGATCTCTTTGAAATTAAAGAGAAGAGGCGAAGAAGGGAACCACCTCTGGATTACGTTTCGGTAGTTCGCGCCATGCCGGTTCCTGATGAGATTACATATGATCCCTGCGGCAATCTGAGGATTGGAATTGAAGGTAATATGATTGTCGCAGTACATAACGGGGTAGCGGTAAGAGGGGAAAGATGGGATGATGTATTTTACACACTCATTCAGCGTGAGAGGGTTTCGCTTCTTGATCATGCCGCGTACCTTGGAAAGGAGCTCTACAAGGCAGAACTCTCAATACGTTTTGGAAGGAGTTTTGAACAGGACGGGAAGTTCTAAACCCGATGGTGAGTCTGAACTCTCACCTGACAACAAGGGTGGATATCGGACTGTTTGCAACAACGGCGGAACTGACACTTCCAAGAAGCAGCCTCCGTGCCCTGCCTTTTCCTGTTGAACCGAGAATTATCAGGTCAGCACCAATTTCTGTTGCAAGGTCCAGTATCTCGTCTCTGGCATCGCCTATTTTGATATATGTAGTAATTTTAATGCCTGCTTCATCAGCAGTTTTTTGAACTTCCTGCATGATTTTTTCACTCTCCTCTTCAAGCATTTTTATGATCCTTTCTGTTGCAGGGTCAACTACTCCATAGTTCGGGTTAACAATTGCTGAATTGAAATAACCCGGGGAGACAACATTCACAGCATGAACTTCAGCGTTCCAGAGGGGGGCGTTTTTCAGTGCAACCCCAAGGGCCTTCTCACCTGGTTCTGATCCGTCTATTGCTACAAGGATTCTGGCATACATGGTAATTACCTCTGGTTTTCTACTTCACTGTTATCCTGAAAAAAGGTTGCCCTTCAGAGCCTGTCAAATCAGATTTTTCCGGATAAATATACTTATTATACTCAGTCTGCAAAGCAACATAGTTACATTATTGATTACGACTCATATTGGCCGGTTTGACTGGCTCTTTTTTGATAGTGTATGATTCTGTTGATGAAAACCCATATCAATTCCTTTCTTAAACATATCATGACAAGCAATGATTGTGAAGGGTATAAGGGAAGAACTGCTGGATCTGCTGATACGTCTCGGAGAGAGTACTCATCCACGGGAGTTTCTGGTTATTTTAAAAGAGCGTGATGGTATAATTGAAGAGCTTGACCTTGTGCCAGGGACAATCAGCAGGCCGTCAAGTGCCAGTTTTTCACCTGAAATGCTCCCGCTGGATCTCCATAAGGCCGGGAGTGCACATTCTCATCCGAGCGGTCCTCTGAGACCCTCTGATGCCGACCTCCGTTATTTTTCATCTATGGGGCGTTATCACATTATCGTTGGCCCACCATATACGAGAGCTGACTGGCGCTGTTTTACAGCAAAAGGTGAACCCTGTGAACTGGAGGTGATCCCATGAGATGTATTGTTGCAACAGGAACTTTTGACATACTGCACCCGGGCCATGTGTATTATCTTGAACAGTCCCGTGCCCTTGGAGATGAGCTTCATGTGATTGTTGCCCGTGATGAAAATGTAAAGCATAAACCGAAACCTGTAGTGTCTGAAAACCAGAGGCTGAAGATGGTCCAATCACTGAAAGTTGTGGATTACGCCCGACACGGTGACCCTGATGATATGTTCATTCCGATTATTGATATTGACCCTGCAGTGATCACACTTGGTTTTAACCAGTTCTTCTCTGAGAAGTTACTCGAAGAGAAACTCAAAAAGAGGGGTATTGATGCTGAAGTTGTGAGGGTTGGTGCGTATCAGGGTGAGGGTTTCTGCAGTTCAAGGGAAATTATGGGGCAGATCTTAATGAGGCGCTGTAAGGATACAGACAAGCTGTAAAAGTACAGACAGAGGCGAAGTGGACAATATAGTGGAACATAACGTGGAAAATGAGAACAAATATTCTGAATTGCAGATGTAAAGATGCTTAATTAGTGTAGGTCTAACTAATTATTATTCCAGAGGAAATTCCAGAGGTATTGAGATTCATGTCTGCTAATAAACAATATGAGGAAGTTATCTGCTGTCACTGTGAGGGTGCCGGTTGTATATACTGTGATAAAAAGGGTAAAGTGTTTGTACTGAAACCTGTAAAGAAGTGCTCGTACTGTGATGGGGACTGCTGCATACTCTGTGGGTATACCGGCTGGGAAAAGCCGAAAGGGAAATATGACTGATCTGAGTTATCGGTGATTTTTGTTATTATAGAATTCAAATGTATTATTTCAAAGCTGCAGCAGTATCTTTCAGGGAATCTTTTGTTTGAGTGCAACGCGGTATTCTTTCAGGTCATTTTCTGCCGTATAATTAATCAGGGTAATACTTGCCTACAGGGTTCCGGTATATCCCTGGATGGTTGAGTTCCTTCAAATGGACCCGTCCACGCACTATCATGTAACGTCTCAAATCATCGGGCTGCATTATGTTTCATATCTCAATTGTCAGGTTTCATAAGCAGATGTATGACCTTATGACCTGTCATATACAATGCGATGCACTACAATACCGTATAGTGCACACTACAATACATTAGAATGCACTACAACAGACTATAATGCTCAGATAGGGTCTGTAAAAAAAGTTATTTTTTAGATTTAAGCTTTATGGCTTTGCCTCGAAAGATTTCCAGGATTCGAGGACTTCCCTGCCCTCAATGAAAACAAATCCGTTTTTTTCTGCATATTTTATTGCATCCTCTTTTTTGAGGGCTTTTCCTGTTTCATCATCCAGCATCTCACAGATTGTAATGCATGGAGTGACACCTGCCATTTCGGCAAGGGCGATGGAGAGTTCGGTCTGCCCCTGCCGCTTGTTGAGGAGTTCTTTATCAGCCCTCAGGAGTGCCATATGGCCGGGTGTCCGGAATTCTGCATTGAAGTTCTCTCCACCTCCGTTCAGCGACGTTTTCACCTGCTCTGCAAGTTTTGTAACTGTGAGTGCCCTGTCATTGTCTGTGATGCCGGTGAAGGTATTGCGGTGGTTTACCCAGAGTGAAAATGAGGAGTGGTTTTCCCTGTCATAGGGGATGTCACCCTCCTTCTCTGCAAGGTTAGTGGATTTCAGAATTTCGCTTGCGAACGGGAGGCCAAACTTCTCTGCGGCTTTTGGGTGGATGGATGTACAGATCAGGCCACCACCGTCTTTTCTCATCCTGAGAATATCTCCCGGGGTTACTGCATCAGATCTGATTGCAAAGTCAGTCTCGCCCTCGCGGTCGTCAAAATCATAGAGGAGGATAAACTCTCCTTTTTTAAGTGCCTGTTTTGCGTTTTCAATCATTGAATCTAACCTCTACTTTTATTATATCTTTTGAATGCAGGTGTAGTTCTTCCCTGATGTGGACCGGGGATATCAATTCGATGATATCTTCAGGGTAGTGACTCCGCCCCGGGATTATGATTGCACACTCATAATCTCCTATGGTGCATGGAAGGCAGCGTGCGCCCCCGAATGTGCGCTCGTCGGCCTGGAATCCCTCTATTTTTATCCATTCGTATGAATCCAGTTTTTTTCTGGTTTCAATGCCTGTGGGATTTAACCGTATATTGAGTGTACCCGGGAATGGTTTGAAGTTAAGGAGGCGGATAAACTGGTCTGCGTAACCGGGAATACTGACATAATATGCACCTTCGCCGAGACCATCGATCAGTACTCCTTCAAGTGTGAAATGCCCTTTTTTCTCCTCGAATATTCTACAGAAATCCGAATATTCACTTCTCAGGCTCTCTTCTCCCTGTTTTGTGATGGTAACATATTGCCCGTCCTGCCTTACAGAGCGGGTAATCAGCATCTGTTTTTCCAGTGAGATGAGACGTCTGGATGCGGTCTGGGCGCTGGTACCCAGTCTGTTTCCTAATGCCTGTGACGAGATGGATACCTGACCCCGGTACCCGCCCATGAGAGCGATTGTCTTTAGACACTGGAGGTCTTCAGCCATTACCATACATACCAAAATTAGTATGCATATCATATATGGGTTGTGCTTATTACAAAACATATATTGTTCGTGTAATGACGAAACCCTCTTCGTTAGTTATATTAAATCTCTGTGCATACAAATGTGTATGAAAACCGGGCTGCGGAACAGGCTGGCTGAAAAGATGGCTGGTGAGATTACGTTATCAGATTCACCAGGCAAGGCCCTGAGAAAGTGGAGGATGGGTTTTAACATACCTCCCGGGGTCCTTGCAGAGAAGCTTGAGGTCTCCCCGTCTGTGATATCTGATTATGAGGGAGGCCGGCGTAAAAGTCCTGGTACCGCGGTTGTCGGAAAGATTGTTGACAGTATCCTGAGCATTGATGAAGATAATGGCGGGAAGTACATCTACAAATTCGCAAGTATTCTGTACAGTGATATTGATGAAGATGTAATCTATGCTATCCACGACTATGATTCATCCATAATGCTCAACAAATTCTGTGAAACCATTGACTGCACCCATGTGTGTGGTTTGATGGACAAGATGATTTACGGTTACACTGTGGTCAACAGTCTTAACGCTATTCTTCATCTTTCACCAAATGAATTCAATCGGATTTATGGTTGGAGCACTGAGAGAGCGTTAATTTTCACCAATATTTCAACAGGGAAATCACCAATGATTGCAATCCGTGTTACACCATTTAAACCACGTTGTGTTATCCTTCAGGGGATCAGTAAGGACCAGGTGCATCCGCTTGTGCCGAAACTTGCAGAGCGTGATCATATTACTCTGATGTGTACTGAGATGGGTGTAGACGAGATTGTTGACGTTCTGAGGAATGAACCATGGTAGGGATTATTACATACGGTGCCTGCATCCCGCGATACCGGATTAAAGTTGAGGATATCGCAAGGGTGTGGGGTGCTAACGGGGCGGAGATTTCCCGTGGACTGGGAGTCCGTGAGAAATCTGTGCCTGACCTTGATGAGGATACGATTACTATTGCAGTTGAAGCGGCCCGAAGCGCGCTCACAAGGCGTGAAGTGGATGTTTCTGCGATGGGCGCAATCTACGTTGGCAGTGAGTCACATCCCTATGCTGTAAAACCATCGGCATGTACTGTCGGTGAAGCGATAGGTGCAACTCCTGTTATGACTGCGGCAGACTACGAGTTTGCATGTAAGGCAGGTACTGCAGCTATTCAGACCTGTATGGGTCTTGTAAAGAGTGGCATGATAAAAACAGGAATGGCAATCGGTGCGGACTGTGCACAGGGTGCACCCGGAGATGCGCTTGAGTATACTGCATCTGCCGGTGGTGCAGCGATTGTAATCGGAAATGAGAATCCTATTGCGGAGATTAATCACACGTGTTCCTTTACTACAGATACTCCTGATTTCTGGAGACGTGAAGGGCAGGAGTACCCACGCCATGGCGGACGGTTTACCGGTGAGCCGGGTTACTTCAGGCATGTACAGGGCGCCGCAAAGATGATGCTGGAACAGCATGGGACCAGTCCGTCAGACTATGATTATGCTGTTTTCCACCAGCCAAATGCAAAGTTCCCACAGCGTGTTGCAGGAATGCTTGGATTTAACGCCGGGCAGATTAAGCCCGGGCTTGTTGTTCCCCGTCTTGGGAACACCTACAGTGGTGCGGTCCCCATCGGTCTGTCTGCAACACTGGATGTTGCGAAACCGGGGGATCGGATCTTTGTGACTTCGTTTGGTTCAGGTGCGGGCAGTGATGCCTTTGATATCACAGTTACAGATGTTATTGACTCTGATCTCTTTGATCGGAGTGCGGCTCCTACTATTGAAGAACTCCTTTCAGATCCGATATATCTGGATTATGCACAGTATGCCAAACACAAGGGAAAGATCGTGATGCAATTATGAGAGAAGTAGCAGTTGTTGGAATTGGTCTCACCGAATTCGGTGAGAAATGGGGCACATCCTTTCGGAATCTCTTTGTTGAGGCAGGGGCACTGGCGCTTGAGGATGCCGGTATAGGCGGTGAGCAGATTGATGAG